>JBEEMY010000385.1:0-3237 GCA_041192415.1 Verrucomicrobiota bacterium
TTGGCCGGGGCGGCGTTGTTGCGGTTGGGGCCTTGTGCGCCAGTTGGCGCGTTGGCCGAGGTGCTGGCTGTGGCGGCAGGCACCGCAGGCGCTGCAGCCACCTTCAGCTGCGCCAGCGCCTGGAACGCGCCACGCGCTTTGGCACCCAGCTCGCCTTTGAGCGCACCCATCAAGGCGTGCCAAGAGAGAATCGCGCACTTCACGCGTGCAGGGTATTTGTAAACGCCCGCAAACACTGCGAGCTTACCGACGTCACCATTCACTTTACCGGTCGTGATCATGTCGCGCACTTGCTCAAAGGTTTTTTCCGCCTCGGCTTTGGTTTTGCCTTTGACGTTGTCCGTGAGCAGCGAAGCTGACGCTTTCGAGATGCAGCAGCCCGAACCGACGAAGCTCGCGTCCTTGATGACATCACCGTCCAGCGTGAGAAACAACTTGAGATTGTCGCCGCAAAGCGGATTGTGACCTTGCGCCATGCAAGTGGCATCCGGCATCTCGTGGAAATTGCGCGGCTGTTTGCAGTGGTCAAGGATGACCTGCTGATAAAGGTCGTTGATGTCGTCGAACATTTTTTACTTTCCAAGCAGATGCGGATTTGCTTCGAGGCGATCCCACACGAGCTTGTCAATCACCTCGCGCGCTGGTTCACACTTGATGCGCTCGATGATTTCGCCGGCGAAGGCGTGAATCAACATCTGCCGCGCCGTGTCTTTGCCCATGCCGCGCGAACGTAAATAGAAAATACTTTCCGGATTCAACTGGCCGATGGTCGCGCCGTGGGTGCATTTCACGTCGTCGGCGTAAATTTCCAATTGCGGCTTCGTGTCGGCGGTCGCGTCGTCGGAGAGCAGAAGATTTTTGTTCGTCTGCTTGGCATCAGTCTTCTGCGCGATTTCGCGAACCAAAATACGTCCATGGAAAACACCCTTCGATTTGTCGTCGAGGATGCCGTTGAAATATTCATGGCTCGCGCAATGCGGCTGCGCGTGCTCAACAATCATGTGATGGTCGGCGAGTTGTTCGTCCTTCGTCAGGTAAAGTCCGTTGAGAATACATTCCAGACCTTCGCCCGCCAGATTGGTGCGGATGTTGTTGCGGGAAATTTTTGCACCGAGCGCGATCGAGTGGACACTGACATTGCTCGCGCGGCCAAACTCACCGGCGATGGTGGCGATGTGATACGCATTCGCGGCTTCGTCCTGCAACTTGATGTGTTCCACGGCGGCGTTGTCGCCCGCAAGAATTTCCGTCACCGCGTTGGTGAAATACGCCACGCTGCTGGTGCTGATGTAACTTTCCACGACGGTCAACTTGCTGTTCGCCTCGGCGATGACGAGATTGCGCGGCAGAATTGTTTCGCCGGAATTTTTCGCGGATGAAATGTAAATCAACTGCACTGGCTCGGCGACTTCCACTCCTTGCGGCACGAAGATGAAAGCACCATCCGTGAAGAGCGCCTGATTCAGTGCGGCAAAAGCATTGCTTGCCGTGTGCGCGTATTTGCCGAGATGTTTTTCGATGAGCGTAGAATCCTTTGCCAGCGCGGCGGAAAGATTTTCAATCCGCACGCCACCGGTGACGGGCTTGATGCTGGAAAGTTTTTCACAGAAAAATCCGTTCACAAATACAAGGCGATGGCCGGGCAGTTTGGTGAACGCCGCTGCCTCGATCAGCTTGCTTTCCGCGCCATTGACCACGGCGGGCACGGCGAGCTGGAAATTCAATCTGGCTATCGGCGCGATGTTCGTGAAGCGCCAATCCTCGTCGCTCAACTGCGGGAAGCCCTGGTCGGCGAAGCTGGCGATGCCCGCCTTGCGCACGGGCGCGAGCCATTTCGGCTGCGCGGCGCTTTCCAATTTGGAAAATTTTTCAACCAGTGATTCGGTTCCGTTGCTTGCTTTTTGCGTCATAGTCAAAATTCTAACAACGCAGAGTTTTCCATGCAAACGCGTGTCGTGCAAGCCTGCGCTTTTGCAGCAGCGGTTGCGTTGGGCTTGTCCGGCTTGACGCGCAGAAATGAAAGGTTCAATCTGGCTGCCGTCAGTTTTGAAGGCTGGCCTTTCAACAAGGAGTCGGCACCAATTTATCGCGATGAAAAAAACTAACGAGCCTGATTTGACTTCACCCATCCAGGATTTTCTCGCGGAACTGCACCGCAAATGCGCCACGGACAACGACGGTGACGTGGCGACTTACATTCCCGAACTTGCCAAGGCCGACCCCGACTGGTTCGGGATCTGCATCGTCACCGCCAACGGCTCGGTCTATGAAATCGGCGACACGCAGCAGGAGTTCACCATCCAGTCCATTTCCAAGCCCTTCGTCTATGGTCTCGCGCTGGAAGATAACGGCCGTGAGGCCACGTTGGAACGCGTCGGCGTGGAGCCGACGGGCGATGCGTTTAATTCCATCAGTCTCGATCCCGGCACGGGGCGTCCGCGTAACCCGATGATCAACGCCGGCGCGATTGCCACCGCCGGACTCATCGCGGGCAAGTCACCCTCATCGCGCTTCAAAAGAATTTTGGAAACTTTTTCCACTTACGCCGGGCGGACGTTGAAAGTGGATTCCGCTGTTTTCCAATCCGAAAGTGACACCGGCCATCGCAACCGCGCCATCGGTCATATGCTGCGAAACTTTGACAAGCTCACCGGCGATCCCGCGCCGACGACGGAAATTTATTTTCAGCAATGCTCCATTTCCGTTACCTGCCGCGATCTCGGCATGATGGCGGCGACGTTGGCGAATCGCGGCGTGAATCCGGTCACCGGCAAACAGGCGTTGCGCGGCGAATATGTCGAGAGCGTGTTGAGCGTGATGGGCACTTGCGGGATGTATGACTACGCGGGCGAATGGCTGTATCACGTCGGCATTCCTGCGAAGAGCGGTGTGGCGGGCGGCGTGCTGGCGGTGCTGCCGGGGCAGCTCGGCATCGGCGTTTTTTCGCCGCGACTCGACGCCCATGGCAACAGTGTTCGCGGCATCCGCGTTTGCAAAGAATTGTCGCGGCGACTGGACTTGCATCTGTTCAACCGCCCGGTTGTCGGCAAGTCCACCATTCGCTTGAAATTCACCGGTGCCGACTTCAACTCCAGCCATGTCCGCACTTTTGATGAAGGCCAGGCGTTGCGCGAACTCGCCAAGGTCATCCACGTTTATCAGTTGCAAGGGCATCTGGCGTTCGCCACCACCGAGCCGTTGTTGCACGACGTGCTGGAACAGGTGGAAGCAATCCAG
>JBEEMY010000386.1:0-3230 GCA_041192415.1 Verrucomicrobiota bacterium
CTCACGCAGGAGCCTTCAGTTTTTCGCAAGCTGACGGTGGAGGAAAACATTCTGGCGATTCTCGAGACGTGCAAGCTCTCGCGCGACGAACAGGCGGTGCGGCTGAAATATCTTTTGGAAGAACTCGACCTCACGCCCATCCGCAAGAGCAAGGCGTATCAGTTGAGCGGCGGCGAGAAACGCCGCTTGGAAATCACGCGCGCCCTCGTCACGAGTCCGAAACTTTTATTGCTCGACGAACCGTTCAGCGGCATTGACCCGATTGCGGTTTATGAAGTGCAGAAAATTGTGCGCCGCCTGAAAGATCGCGGGTTGGGAATTTTGATCACCGACCACAACGTGCGCGAGACGTTGAAGCTGATTGACCGTGGCTACATCATCCACAAAGGCCAGGTGCTGGTGGAGGGCAGCGCGGAATTTCTCGCAAACGATCCGAAGGCGCGGGAAATTTATCTAGGGCCGGAGTTCAACCTATAATTTTTATGGAACGCCAAGCTGTCACCGTCGGCCAATTTTTCAAGGAGCACGGGGCTGCGCTCGAAATGAAATTACTCTCGGGCGAGGGCGGGCTTGACCGCGTCATCCGCGAGCCGACAGTGAACCGCCCCGGCCTGGCGCTGAGCGGTTTCACCCGTTACTTCGCCTACAAACGGATGCAGGTGATGGGCCACGCGGAAGTTTTTTACCTGCGCGAGCAGTCCAAGGAACAGCGCGAGTCGCGTTATGCGTATCTGTTCGCCTACAAAATTCCGTGCGTGGTCTTCAGCCGCAATCTCAAGCCGGACAAGGAATTTCTCGCCGCCGCCGAACAGTCCGGCGTGCCGGTTTTTCAAACACCGCTGGTCACGATGAAGTTCATCAACAAGGCGACGATTGATCTGGAAATGAAGTTCGCCCCGCGCACCAGCGAACACGGTTGCATGGTGGACATCCTCGGCATCGGCGTGATTATTCGCGGCGAAAGCGGCATCGGCAAAAGCGAGGCGGTGCTGGCACTCATCGAGCGCGGTTACAGCCTCGTGGCCGACGATGTCGTCCGCGCCACGCTGGTGGACGGACGCGATGTGCTTTGCACCAGCGCGGAACTCACGCGCGACCACATGGAAGTGCGCGGCATCGGCATCATCAACGTCGCGCAAATGTTCGGCGTGAAAGCCATTCGCAAAGATAAAAATCTGGACCTCATCGTCAGCCTGAAACAATGGGAAGACGTGAAGGATGTGGATCGCCTCGGCATGGACACGGAAACCGTGAAGGTGCTGGGCGTGGACATTCCGCACGTCGTGATTCCGGTGCGACCGGGACGCGACATCGCGCGGCTCATTGAAGTCGCTTCCTTCGCGGTCAAGCTGCGCAAGTCCGGCTACAACGCGGCGGAAGATTTGAACAACCGCATCCTCGCGCAGATGGCCGCCAACGCACCGGCGGCGGGAAATTCTGTGCAAAGTTGAAGTTTGAGTTGGCGAAAATGAAATTCGCAGTTTAATTTGCCGGTGTCCCAACACATGAGCGCCAAAAAAATTCCAGACGGCGATTTCCACACCAAGGAACTCACCATCGTCAACAAGTCGGGCATCCACGCCCGGCCGGCGGCGATGTTCGTCAAGATTGCGAACCGTTTTGGCAGCGACATCTTCGTGGAAAAGGACGGCGAAAAAATCAACGGCAAAAGCATCATGGGCTTGATGATGCTCGCCGCCGGGCCCGGCAGCAAAGTCACCCTGCACGTTAAAGGCGCGGATGCCCCGGCGGCCATCGCCGAACTGGAAGCGCTCGTGCAGCGGAAGTTTGACGAGGATTGAAGCGGCCTAAAAAAACTTCAGGCGACTCTCATTTCTTATCCTCACCGCGCGGGTTGCCGAATTTCAGCCGCACCGTGTCCTGCAAAAATCCGAGGAAACCTTTTTTCTCCTTCGACGATTCCGTGACGATGCGTTCCGCCTTGTTGTGACAGAGGCAGCAGAGGAACAGCGGCTTGCCACCGTGAATGCGCATCATGCGCACGCAACTGGTGCACATCACTTCGCGGCAATGGGTGCATTTGAAGGTGACAGGCTTTTCCGGATGGCGCGAGCAGAGCAACGCGCCGTCCTCCAGCACCACGGGCGGCGGCGCTGGCGCATCACGTTGGATGGTGGGGATGGAAATCTGCACGTCCGTGGATTCCACGAACAATTCCACGTCGCCAAGCCGCAATGCCTGCCCGGCTTCCAGCCAGATTTCTTCCGTGACGCGCTGGCCGTTAACGAGGGAGCCGTTGGTCGAGCCGCAATCGTGCAGCACCACGCCGTCGTTGGAGAGAATCAGTTCGCAGTGATGCGTGGAAACGGAAAAGTGGCGCAGGTGAAAATCACTCTTGGGGTCGCGCCCCACGCGGTTGACGCCGAGGCGCAATTCCAGCGTGCTCAATCCCAGTCCTTCGGTTTTCACCAGCAATCGCGCCATGCGGGCAAAGGCTGCGAAGGTGCGGCGGCGAAGTCGAGCGGAAAAATCCGTGGCACAGGTTTTAACTGGTGGCCTGGGTCGCGTTGCGACCAAAGTCGTTGACGAGCGCAGCGTCTGGCGACGGAATCATTCGCGTGCCTAAAAATTATCACTCCTCAAAATGACCGCTGCGCGGCCAGTTCAAGTCGCAGCGCGACTTGACCCACCATTTCAGAGCAGCGGGTTTTGTGCGAAGGCGAATTCGGCGACGACTTTTCCGCCGATCAAATGTTCCTGGATGATCCGCTCCAAAACTGCCGGCGTGCAACTGTGATACCACGCGCCCTCGGGATAAACGACGGCGATGGGGCCGCGCACGCAGACGCGCAGACAGCCGGCTTTGGTGCGATAGACGAGCGGTTCCGCGCCAGCCAGATTCAATTCCTTCAAGCGACGTTTTAGAAAATCCCATGATGCAGCCGCCTGCTCCGGCGGGGCGCACTTGGGTTTTTCCGCGTCCACGCAGAGGAAGATGTGGCGGCGGAATTTTTCCAGACCGAGGGCGGCGGCGGTGGCTTGAAGTTCGGCATCCATTTGTTGTCACCGCGAAATACACGAAATACGCGAACGGGAAAATAAAAGAATGCGGCCTAACGACCCAAGCTCAGCGCATGGTTAGACCACAACTTAGAAATGTCTCGTCGCATAACTAACTCTGTCCCCGTCTCTCAAACGAACCGCCTGCAAATCATTCGTGCGAGAAAGCGAATATCTCTGCCCCTGCTCTGGATGCCCCGACGGAAAGA
>JBEEMY010000387.1:0-3227 GCA_041192415.1 Verrucomicrobiota bacterium
TACCGGCAATGATCAGTTTGCGTTCTTTGTTCATTTCAAATTTTCTTTCTGATTAAATTATTTCTCGCTCAACGCCGCCACGCCGGGCAGCACTTTGCCCTCAAGAAATTCCAGCGACGCACCGCCGCCGGTCGAGGTGTGCGACACTTTCTTGTCCGCGCCGAATTTCTTCGCCGCCGTCGCGGTATCGCCGCCGCCGACAACGGTCGTCGCACCGGCTGCCGTGGCTGCCACGATGGCGTCCGCCATTGCTTTGGTGGCTTTTTCAAATGCAGGAAATTCAAACACTCCCGGAGGTCCGTTCCAGATGATCGTCTTGGCGCGGGCGATGACCGCCGCGAATTGCTTGGACGATTCCGGGCCGGCATCCATGCCTTCCAAGCCAGCCGGAATGCCGCTCGCCAACGTCGCGCTGCCGACGTTCGCATCGGGGCCGAACTTGTCGCCCGTCACCCAGTCCACGGGCAGATGCACCAACTTGCCTTTGGCTTTCGCCTTGGCCAGCAGTTCGGGAACGATCTTCGCGCCTTCCGCGTCGTAAAGCGATTTTCCAATCTCCATGTTGTCCTGAACTTTGCGGAAGGTGTAAGCCATGCCGCCGCCGATGATGATTTCGTCGGCCTTGTCCAAAAGATTGTTGATGAGCTGAATCTTGTCCGCGACTTTCGAGCCGCCGAGAATGGCGAGCAACGGACGCTTCGGGTGATCAAGCACTGCGCCGAACGCATCCAATTCCTTCTTCATCAGGTAGCCGCACGCCCGTTGCGGGAGCAACACGCCGGTCATCGAGCTGTGGTCGCGATGGGCGGTGCCGAAAGCGTCGTTGATGTAAACATCACCGAGCTTCGTCAGGCTGGCGCGGAAGGCCGCGACCTTGTCGGCGTCGGCTTTAAGTTTGGTTCCGTCTTCGAGCTTCACCTTGCCTTCTTCCTCGATATGGAAGCGGAGGTTTTCGAGTAAGATCACGTCGCCGGGCTGGGCCTTCGCGCAGGCGGCTTCAACTTCCGCGCCGACGCAGTCGTTGAGAAATTGCACCGGCTTGCCGAGCAGCTTGGCCAGCGCGTCAGCGACGGGCTTGAGGGAAAATTTCTCGATGCGCTTGCCATCGGGACGGCCGAGGTGGCTCATCAGCACGACCGACGCGCCTTTATCCAACGCATACTTGATGGTCGGCAACGCGGCTTCGATGCGCTTGGTGTTGGTAATCGCACCGGTGACTTTGTCCTGCGGCACGTTGAAATCCACGCGGATGAGCGCGCGCTTGCCCTTCAGTTCGACATCTTCAATGAAAAGTTTGGCCATAAAATAAAATTTCCGTTTGCCTCGCAAACAGAGCCGTGAAGCCTAGCAGAGGAGTGCTACCAGTAAAGATTTTTCCCCCGGCGCGGCAGGTTGATTTGAATTGGCCTTGCCTGTGCGGGGGTGAGGGTGAACGTGTCCCCGACAGGCTGTTGGTCACGGAATTTTTTAATCCGCTATATCCGTTCTAAAAAACGAAGCCGCCGCTACCGCCAAACAAAGCCGTCGCCAAAACATTTTGTGACTAGGTCAAGGTTTTGCAGGTATTCATCCGTCCGCGCCGCCGGAACAAAATCGGTCAGCGATTGATAGCCGTATTCCAAAATAAGTTTTCTGCCGACCCGCTTGCTTTGTTTGGCGAAGACAAAAGCAGACTCGCTGACGTTTTTGTTCTCCTTCTCGTAGGTGAAGCTCACAGGCACGGTTATTTCCGTCCGCAAAATCTGATGCTGCGGGAACGCCAAGCCGAGCGGAAATTTCCGCCGCTTGTCCACCGGCTTTTTTACCAATGACGCCATCGCAAAGGGGTAAAAGCTGCAGCGGAATTTGCCATCGTTGTCCGACTTCACCCACGCCCGGTCAATGGTGTAATACTCCGTGATTTGAAAACGATTTTGCGCCTCGTCATCCGCCACTTCCAGCGGCGCAGCCATCTGTGTGCCGGGATAAGATTCGGCGTAAAAATGCGTGTAGTTTTTTTCGATGTCGCTGCGTTTGCTGCTCGCAAACATCGCCCGCAGCGTGTCCGCATCTCGGCCTTCCGTCGCCGTCACGACTTTCAATTCCGTGACGCCGGATTTTTTCCCTAGCTCAAAAAATTCCGTGGTCATGGTCAGCGGCAGCCCCGTCGTCTGCGGAATAACCGTCAAGCCAGCGGTCTTCGGCGAGATGACCAAACCCCGTCCGTAATTTGGCAAATACCGCGCCGCCAACGGCCCGCGTTGAAAATTCGCCGTGGCATCCAGCCAATAGGTTTGACCTTCGCACCGCACTACCGCGATGCAATGGTCGAAGATGCCCGCCGCCGGCAACCAATCCTGAATCGTCTGTCGCGCCTGCGTGTTCACCAGCACCGGATAAGCCTCAATGCCCAAGCCGCGCAACAGGGTGACGAACAAAAGCGACTTGTCTTTGCAATCACCGAACCGCCGGGAACAAACCGTGGCCGGATCGGCGGGCTTGTTCGCGCTCACGCCAATCTCAATGCCGAAATAGCGGATTTCATCCTGCACAAATCGCAGCGCCGCCAGGATCTGCGGCTCACCGCTCTTCAACGTTTTCCACTCGGCCACTTTTTGCGCGAGTTCCGGCGACAACTCCGAGCCATTTTGAAATAACGTCAGCGCCCATTGATTCACCTCCGCCCAATTTTTGTATTCGCTGATTTGCACCCACGGTTGGGGATCGAACCACACCGGCAACGAATCCTCCATCGGCGTCCCCGGCACCTGCCGCAAATCCCAGACACACTCAACTACGTTGCTCTTCGTCGTCACCGTTGGCGGGAGGGCGAAGCCGAAGGACTTCGGATAAAATCGCCTTTCCGCCGGCCAAACCACGCGCGTCAACAGCCGTTCCACCGGCTCCGCCAATTGCACGGACAGACTCATCGAGAACTTGCCATTGAAAACCGGGTTCGCACCTTTCACCGAATACGCATAATCCACGATGTCGCCCACGCGCACATCTTCCAGCACCAGCATCGCGGTTTGTTCGCCGTTGAGAATTTGTTGCTCCAAGTCGCGCTCCTGACGCACCACGCGAAATTTCTCCGGCGCCAGCCGATCCAGATAATTCGTCCCGCGCCAGAGCCGCACCCAATGCAACGTCAGCGTCTGATAGCTCGGATTAAAATCAATCTTGAGATCGGAACCATTTTGCACGCCGCCGGCCGTCAGGATTTGACGCACGGTCGGGACCGCGCCGCT
>JBEEMY010000388.1:0-3226 GCA_041192415.1 Verrucomicrobiota bacterium
AATGCTTCTGGTCGCTTCGGCGACTGGGACTTTCGCCGGGCAATACTTCCAGGATTTCACCGCCTTCTCCGCCGGGGCGACTAATTTCAGCGACGGCTCGACGCTTACGAGCACGGCGCTGGGGACGGTCGCGGCCGTGCAGGACGCGACTTTGAAAGAATTGCAACTCACGGAGACCGGTGTGGCCAATACGCGCTCGGCGTTTCTGCTGCCGGATCTTGATCCCGGCACGCCGGTGTATGCTTTTTCGGCCAAGTGGAATTCGCAGGTCTATGGAAATTTTCCCAGCGCGGGTGAAGGATTCTCTTTCACGTTCGGCGCGGTGCGTTCGTTGAGCCTCACCAACTCCAGTTACAATCAGGAATCGGGCTATGGCACGGGGCTGTGTTTCAGCGTGCAGACGGATGCGACCAACAACCCCGGCTTTTACCTCTGTGCCAACGGCGCGACCATTGCGTCGCAGACCAACAATCCCACGACCCAGTGGGGCACGTTTAATGGAACGCGCCATTTCTTCGAGGTGGATTGGGATCTGGCCGGCGGTCTCAATGTGCGGGTGGATGGACAGACTGTTTTCACCAACGTCGTGACGACAAACTATGTGTCGCAGGCGGGTGACAGTTTCGCGTGGGCGGCGCGCTGCAGCGCTTTGAGCGAAGAAGTGCGGCTCGACAATCTGGTGGTGGTGACGGGCGGCAAGCTCGTGGCCGCGAGCGTCGGTGCGCCGTATTTTTTCACCAGCGCCTACACACCGAGCTATCCGGTTACGAACGCCTTTGACGGAAATCCGGCCACTGCCTGGGTGGCCACCAATGCCTCGGCCACCGTGATCGGCGGCACGCTGGCATCCACCCAGACGGTGAACGTCTATGTCGTCAACAAAGGAACTTTGCCCGGCGCGGCCGCTGGCCCAATCCCTGCCGGGGCTGTGTCTCCGTTGCTCTGCCAAATGCAAGGCAGCGCCGACGGCACGAACTGGTCGGGATTTGCCACGAACACCGTGCGCTTTTTCGCCAATCAGGAGAGCCGCGCGTTTCTGGTGTCCGGCAGCACGCCGTATAAAAACTGGCAACTGAACATCCTGCTGAACGCGGCCGGGAACTCAGCGGGCTACGGCACAGGACTGGGCGAACTTCAGCTTTACGCGTTGCAACCCGTTCCGTATGCCGCGCCGACGCTGACGAATTCCGCCGCCGCATCGAGTGTTCTGCCGCAGATTGATTTCACGGCGGCCATTGATGCGCACGGATTGGACACGATGGTGGTGATGGAGCTGGGCACGAACACGAGCTACGGCACGAGCGTCACCAACTTCATTGCGGCGGGGAACACGAACGGGCTGACGGCCTTCTCCGGTTTCGTCCCGGTGGACTTCGAGCGCGCCACGGCGTTGCACGGTCGCATCCGCGTGAGCAACGCCGCCGGTGCGGTCAGCAGTGCGGACCTCACCTTCGCCTCGGAAGGTTTTGCCCTGCGCCTGAGCGGGCGGTTGAACAACATGACCGCGCTTGGGCCGATGGGCGACAACGTCGCCTGGATGGATGCGGACAATGATGGCCACCTCGATTTGTGGGTCATGGGCGGGGCGTTTTTGAGTGCAGGCGCGGCCAACGCCGTTCTTTTCTACAATCCCAACACCTCGGGCATCACCAACTGGGCAGTCCAACCGGTTACTCCGGGTGCTGGTTATCTCGGGTGCATCTTGCTTGGCGATGTCAACAACGACAACCGTCCGGACGCGCTGGTGGCGGGATCTACCGGCACTCAAACTTCGGGCGTTTATGGTTCAGCCCACGGCGCGGCCACGGTTTATTTAGGCGCTGACCGGCGCGGGCAAATCGGCTTCGGGTGGTTCGGCAGTGTGGGGTATCAGTTGGCCGGTGCGAGCATAGATTCCTCGAACGACACTCCTCTGTTCGGGGAGACGCGCGGCGCAATCCGCGATTTTGACCACGATGGCAAACAGGATTTGCTCCTGACCGGCTGGAAGGAAAGCTCGAACGCGTCGTTCTCCCGGATGTTTCACAACGTCTTCGCCGGCACGACTGCTAAGAGCAATCTGGTTGGCGGCGTCACGTCCATCACGCCGATGGGATGGAGCGACTTGAATGACCCCCTGTTCCAACTAGGCTCGTTCTTCATCTCGGCGGGTCACCTGACCGGCGACGGCTTCCCGGACGTGTATGCTTACGGCAACCTGTTGAATTATTCTTTTACTAATCAAAACCCCACCAGTGGCTGGGGGCTCTACCGCAACAACGGCGAACTGGATTTCAATGTCGTGCAAGCCGGCCCGTCGGTGGATTCGGTAAACTTTGATTATGGCGGCGCTTCCAGCGTGTGGGCGGATTTCAACGGCGACGGTTTCGAGGACTTGCTGGTCTGTGAAGGCACGCCGTATAACAGCCGCACCCAGATTCTGCTGAACGACGGCGCGGGACACCTGACCAACAGCAGCATCGTGCTGCCGCAGCTCAACGCAGGCAGCGTCGCGGCGGGCGACCTCTTCAACCACGGCCGCAACGACATCGTCATCTCCGGCTGGCAGTTGCTCGGTTACAACCTCGGCCTCCGCCACAGCCAGATTTTTGTGCTGCGCAACGATGGCAACGGCGTGTTCACGCCGGTTGATTTTGGACTCTACGCCACGGCCACCCGAGGCGGCATGGGTTTCGCCCTCGCCGATTATGACGACGATGGTCGCCTCGACCTCGCGGTCATCGGTGGCGGCGTGACCTCCCTGACCATTGATTCCACGAGCCTTTACCGGAACAAAATGAACATCCCCACCAACCATCCGCCCACCGCGCCCGGCGGCTTGAGCACCACGGTCGGCGCGGGCACGGTGACGTTCCATTGGAACACCGCCACCGACGACCTCACGCCCACGAACCTGCTCACCTACAATCTGCGCGTCGGCACGAACACGCTCGGCACGCAAACCGTCAGCCCCATCGCGAACGTGACGAACGGCTGGCGCAAAATCGCCGCGCCCGGCAGCCTGGGCCATTGCTTCAACACGCTCTACCGCTTCCCGCCCGGCACTTACTATTGGAGCGTGCAAGCCATTGACGGCATCTTCGCCGGCGGCGCATGGGCGACCGAGGGAACATTCACCATCACGCAACCGGAAATTCCCATCCTGGACATAGCGCGCGCCACCAATCAAAACGCGGTGAAGTGGCCAGCGCGTTTTCCTGATTACACCATGCAGCAGAAGTCTTCG
>JBEEMY010000389.1:0-4730 GCA_041192415.1 Verrucomicrobiota bacterium
GTCAAGGAAAGGAACTTCAGGACCGCGTACGCGCGAGTGTGATCGCCATGGAGACGATCGAACGGGCCCAACTGCGCGCGAGGGACCAGCTTGCGCAGCATTCCGCGAGCGTCACGCGCACGGTGATCTCCGGCGGCAGCGCATTGGCAATTGGTTGCGTGGTGGTTGCCTTGTTTCTGATCGGCGGTGACTTTGCTGGTAGTCGCCGCGCCGAGGCCGCATTGAGAGAGGCCAACGAGCGGCTCGAAGCGCGTGTTTTGGAGCGAACTCGAGCCTTGGGACAAAGTGAAGCTCGCCTGGGCGGCATCGTCGGCTCGGCGACGGATGCCATCATCAGCGTCACTGGCAATCCCGTCCCGGGAACGGCAGCCAATAATTTCTCGGTGATTCCGGGTGGGTTTCAGCAGAACGGCGTCAACTATCCTCACTTGAGCGCGCATTTGAAAAACGGCCTGCCCCAAGGCGCGGACATTGGCTACAAAGACGGTCACGCCGAATGGCGCAAATTCAAAACCAGTGCTTCACTTTACATGACACCCAGAACAAGCGGTGGAACGGTGTTCTGGTGGTAAGATAATTTTTCCTCCCAGCGTCCGGCTTCACCGCCGGACGCTTTTTTGTTTTTCCGAAACGCACGGCGGCTGCAAATCAAGCGGCTGCGGGTCACAGACCCGCGCTCCAGTCTCAAATGAGGCCACTGCTTTTTCTCTGTGTTCTTTGTGCTCTCTGCGGTTAAACTTTTCCCATGCGTATTCTATCCGGCATCCAGCCCAGCGGCGCGCTGCACCTCGGAAATTATTTCGGGATGATGCAGCCCGCCATCGCCCTTCAGGAAAAAGGCGAGGCGTTTTATTTCATCGCGGACTACCACTCCATGACTTCGCTGTTCAACGCGGTCGAGCGTCGGAAAAATTCTTTGGATGTGGCGCTAGATTTTCTCGCGTGCGGCCTTGACCCGAAAAAATCCGTGTTCTTTCGCCAGTCCGATGTGCCGGAAGTCTGCGAACTCGCGTGGTTGCTTTCCACGCTCACGCCGATGTCCATGCTGGAGAAAGCTCATTCATTCAAAGACAAGTCGGCCAAGGGAATTCCCATTAACCACGGCTTGTTCGCGTATCCCGTGCTGATGGCGGCGGACATTTTGATCTACGATTCCAACCTTGTCCCCGTCGGCCAAGACCAAAAGCAGCACGTCGAGATGACGCGCGACATCGCCGTGAAATTCAACGAGACCTACGGCGAAACTTTTGTGATCCCCGAACCGCAGATCAAGGGCGCGACCGCGAAAGTCCCTGGCCTTGACGGCGAAAAGATGAGCAAGAGCTACGGCAACACGCTGGAAATTTTCGGCGAAGAAAAACCGCTCCGCAAAAAAGTTATGGGCATCAAGATGGATTCCCGCACGCCGGAGGAACCGAAGCCGGACGCGGGAAAAAATCTCGCCATCGAATTGCTCAAACTTGTTGCGTCCGCCGAGACGGCTGCGGATTTTGAAAACCGTCTCCGCGCCGGCGGCCTCGGCTACGGTGATTTAAAAAAAGGGTTGTTCGAGCAATACTGGAACCACTTCGCCATCGCCCGGCAGAAGCGCGCGGAACTCGCGGGCAATCTGGATTACGTCAACCAAGTCCTCGCCGAGGGCGCAACGCGCCCGCAAGGCGAGTGGATTGGAATGAGCCCATCTGCCGCCAATCCAACAGCGGCGCGCTTGCGCCTGCGCATCACCACCGCCGCCGAAACCATCGTTCGCGGTGGTCATCCGTGGCTGTTCGCCGACAGCATCAACGAAGCGAACCGCGCCGGCGAGGCAGGCGAACTGGCCGTCATCTACGACCGCAAAGATAAATTTCTCGCGGTGGGTTTGTTTGATCCGGAGTCGCCCATCCGCGTGCGCATTTTGCACGCGGGCAAGCCGACGACGATTGATGCGGCGTGGTGGCAGGCGCGGCTCGCGCAGACGATTGCACGGCGCGATGGGCTTTTTGAGGCGACGACCACCGGCTACCGCCTGATTCACGGCGAGAGCGATGGCTGGCCGGGATTGGTTTTGGACAAATACAATTCCACGCTCGTGTTAAAAATTTATACCGCCGCGTGGTTGCCGCGCTTGGGGGAAATTCTGGCGCTGCTCCGAGAAGAAATCCCGTGCGAACGCATCGTCCTCCGGTTGAGCCGGAACATCCAGCCGCGCGCGAAAGAAAAATTCCAACGGCAGGATGGCCAGATGCTTTTCGGTATCCCGCCGGAAGGTGCGGTGATTTTTTCGGAGAACGGCATTCGCTTCGAGGCCGATGTGGTGCGCGGACAAAAGACCGGCTTTTTCCTCGACCAGCGCGACAACCGTGCGGAAGTCGAAACGCTGGCGTGTGGAAAAACAGTTTTGAATGCGTTCAGTTTTTCCGGTGGCTTCTCGGTGTATGCCGCGCGCGGCGGGGCGAAGTCTGTGACCGACCTGGACATCAGCGCGCACGCTTTGGAATCCGCCAAAAGAAATGTTGCACTGAACCAAAATTTTCCCGGTGTGGCCGCGTGCCGCCATGAGACGGTGCAGGCGGACACGTTTGAATGGCTGCCGTCCGCGAAAGAAAAATTCGACCTCATCGTGCTCGACCCGCCGTCGCTGGCCAAGCGCGCGACGGAGCGGGAGGGCGCCATCCGCGCCTACGAAAAACTGAACGCGCTCGGCATCGAACGGCTTTCGCCGGGGGGAATTCTGGTCGCCGGTTCGTGTTCCGCACACGTTCCCACGGTAGATTTTTTTGAAGCCGTGCGGCGGGCGGCGTTGAGGTCTGGTCGGAAATTTTCCGAGCTAAAAACCTTGCAACATCCGCCAGATCATCCGGCAGGCTTCAAGGAGGCGGAGTATTTGAAGGTGATTTACCTGCGTTTTACGGCCTAACAGGAGGTTTTTTCTGGGAAAACTTTTCAAACGTCCGCGCTTACGGCACACTGCGCACCAGTGATTGATACCCAAGAAAAGCTCCTCGCGTTCCTGCCGGTGATGAAGTCTGCCGCTTGGCTCGCGATTGACACCGAGGCGGACAGCCTCCACGCCTATCCTGAAAAAGTCTGTCTCATCCAGATCAGCACCGCTGCGGGCGAACAGCTCGTGGACCCGCTGGCGAAGATGGACATCAACCCGTTCCTTGATGCGCTCGCCGGGCGTGAATTAATTTTCCACGCGGCGGACTACGATTTGCGCCTGCTGCGGAAGCACCACGATTTTGCGCCCACGGAAATTTTCGACACGATGCTGGCGGCGCGGTTACTCGGCGAAAAACAATTCGGCCTCGGTGCGCTCGTGGAAAAATTTCTGGGTGTGAAGTTGGACAAAGGACCGCAGAAAGCCGACTGGGCGCAGCGTCCGCTCACGCCGCGCATGGAGGAATACGCCCGCAACGACACGCGTTACCTCAAGACGCTGGAGGAAAAGTTGCGTGCCGAACTGGTCGCCAAAGGTCGGCTTGCGTGGCATCAAGAAAGTTGCGCGCGGCTGATTGCCGAGAGTTCCATTCCGCCGGTGATTGATCCGGATGAAGTCTGGCGCATCAAGGGCAGTTCGTTTCTCGAAGCGCCGGCGCTGGCCGTGCTGCGCGAGCTGTGGCACTGGCGCGAACGCGAGGCTATCGCCGCGAGCCGCCCGCCGTTTTTTGTTTTATCGCACGAAGCGATGACGGCGATTTCCCAGTTGGTCTCGGAGCGGCAACCGTTTGAGCAGCTCATTCCGCCCCGGATGCATCCGCGTCGCCGGGGGAATTTGATTGAAGCCGTGCGCGCCGCGCAGGCCGTGCCGCCGGAAAAATTCCCGGAAAAAATCCTGCATCGTTCGCAGCGTCCGAGCGAGGCGGAGTTCCGTCGTTTTCGCGAATTGGAAAAAGTTCGCAATGCGCACGCGCAGGCATTGCAGCTTGATCCCACGCTCATCGCGCCCAAGTCCGTCATCGGCAGCTTGGCGCGCGACTGGGACCAGCACGCGGCGGAATTAATGAACTGGCAGAAGGTTCTGTTGCAGTCGTAGCAGCTCTTCGGCAGCGAGCCGCCAACTGAAAAAGTTCGGCGCGCTACCGAGCCGCTGCTACATCCCCGCGTTTCAAAACTTCCTCCGCGTTCCAGTTCACTTCCTGCGCGGGGAATTTTTTCTGCGACTTCACCAGCGCGTCTAAAATCCCCAGCGACAAGACCGCCGCGCCGCGCGGGTTCGGGTGCAACTGGTCGGCTTGCAGCAGCGCGCGGGTTTGGCCGGCGGGCAAAGTGCCGTTGTGAACTTTGATAGCGGCGTCGGCCATTGTGGCGCGCATGAATTCGGCGAGCGGCACAATGGTGACTTGCGGATGCGCCTTCGCCCACGTTTTCAACCGCTGGTTCGCGGCGCGGCGCGCGGCTTCGCTGGGAACTTGGTCAATGCTGATGATACCGGTGTTCGTCGCGGCAGACGCGTTGGGAATGTCGCCGACGACGAGCGGGCAGGGGATTTGTTCCAGCAATTTCAGGCCGTGTTCAAATCGCTGCGCGCGCTCGGCGTCCGAAGTGCCATCGCCGTAGCAAAACCAAAAAAGAAAATCCACGCCGATGACGAGCGTGGGTTTGGAGTTGGTGAGGCTGGCGATTTGCACGGGCGCAAACGCCTCGGGATTCATGAACATCAGCGCGGTGGCCAGATTTTTGACGGGCGCGTGCGGTTCGGTGATGGCGGCATCCAGATAATGATTTAGTTTGCACTTGGCCGTCTC
>JBEEMY010000390.1:0-3215 GCA_041192415.1 Verrucomicrobiota bacterium
GGGTTGTCGTATTGTGGGAGAATCTTTTTCATGCCCGCAGCGTAGTCGTCGCCGGGTGCGAGGTTGGCGCTGAACAGCAGGGAATCATTGGGGCGCAACAGTTCCGCTAACTTTGGTAAAATCTGGCGTGGCTCGAAATTGGGAATCATGCCGAAGAAAGTGACGAGGCGTGATTCGCGATTCGTGATTTGAGAATTAAAAATGGCGGGCAAATCTTTCGCCGTAGCCAAATCGCAGACGAGGGGGAAAATCTTTTGGTGTGGCAAAGTTTTCAGCGCTGCCTGTCGTGCCACCAGAACCATCGCCGTGCTGACATCGCAGGGTGTGTAGGAAATTTTCCCCCGGCGCGCGGATAATTGTTTCAGCAACGACACGTCTTTTTGACCGCCGCCGCAGCCGAGGCCGATGACGTGAACTTGTTTAGCTGAGATTTTATTTGCCGTGGCGATGAAAGCTTTGGCGTAAGTGGCTAGACAGTTTTTATCGTAGCGTGCGGGCGAATGAGCTTCGTGCAGCGCGAGCCACTTCTGGGTTTGCTTGATGCTGTCGTAGTGAAATTTGTGGTTCACGCGCCGCGTGCGCAGCGAGGCGAGCAGATCGCGCCGGACGTTTTCAGGAAACTGGCTGGGATCAATCGCAACTTGGACGGCAGAATTCATGCGCGATTATTTCTGCGGGAAAATCTGGTAGAGCAGCAGGTAAATCACCACGCCGGTGACGGAGACATACATCCAGAGCGGCCAGGTCCATCGCGCGATTTTTTTGTGTGCCTCGAAGTTCTTTTTCCGCGCGCGGCTCAGCGTCATCAGAATCAGCGGCACGATGACGACGGCGAGAACGGTGTGTGTGAGCAGGATGGTTAGGTAAATCGGGCGGAACCACGCGGGGTCAACGAAGTGCGTGACGGTCTTCACGGTGGCGTGATACGTCAGGTAGCACGCAAGGAAAATCACGGACGTGCAGAACGCCGTGATCATGCAATTGCGGTGGGCGATCTTGTTCCCGCGCTTGATGAAGATGAAGCCGAGGGCTAGAAAGACGGCGCTCAAGCCGTTAAGCGTGGCGTTGACGGCGGGCAGGTCGTGAAGGGTCATGGTTCGTTCTCCAGTTGGCGGACGGTAGAAATGATTTTCGGCAGGACGGCGTTGGTCCAGTCTACGCCTTCGCCGCCAGTTTCAAAAACGGCGCGGAGTTGCGCGCGTTTGTCCACTACGACGAAGTAGGTGCTGTGGATGAACAGGTCGGCGGGGTTCTGCTGCTCTTCGGGCTTCACGGGTTGGGAAGCCAGCTTCAAGTCGCCAGCGGCGAGCTTGGCGATTTCAGTTTTTGCACCCGTGAGAAAAGTCCAGCGGCTGAAATCTGCGCCGTAGTGCGTGCCATATTTTTTTAGCAGCTCGGGCGTGTCGAATTCCGGGAAGGTGGTGAGCGTCACAAGCCGGGCGCGGCTGTCGGCGGGAAGTTTTTTCTGGAGCGAACTCATCTGCATCGTCATGCGCGGGCAAGGGCCGCCGCAGCTTGTGAAAATGATGTCGGCGACCCAGACGTGATTGGTGAATTCGGCAAGCGTGGTGATTTTCCCATCCTGATTCGTCAGCGTGAAGTCGGCAACCTGGCCGATGACGGGCAGGGGAGTTTTTTGCGAACGCGAGTTTTGCAGCAGCGAGACGAAAACCGCCAGACCAATCAAACCGAAGGCCAAGCTGCTGCCCAGCCACACGGAGCGCGGCAAGGGGCGAGAGGTTTCAGCCATGAATCAAGGCCGCGAGCGGCGGTGGAATTTCACTCGAAGCTTTTCGGCTTGGCGGCGTTGGCTTGGGATTTCATCCACTTGTCGAAATCTTCCTGCGACTCGACGAGGACGAAGCCGCCGGCCATTTGCGAGTGACCGCCGCCACAGAGCTGCGCGCAGACGACCTGATAGCGTCCGGGCTTCGTGGGCGTGAAGGTCAGCGGGATGCGGAGGCCGGGAATCGCATCTTGCGTTACGCGCATGGCGACGAGCTTAAAGGAATGGATGACATCCTTGGAGCCGAGATAAATGATGACGGGCTTGTTGACGACGACGTGCAGGTTGCCGTTGTAATACTGGATGTCATCGAGGCCGTGTTCGTCTTTCGGGTCAACACCGAAAATATTGTTGTCGGTGACGAGTTTCATTTCTTGCGCGCCGAAAATTCCATCCGGCCCAGCGTAACGATAGTTCCAGCCGAACTGTTGCGCCTGAATCTGGACCACCGTGGAATCTTTCGGTTCAGGAAATTGCTGGACGTTTTTGCTCCAGAGTTTCACGGCGGCGAGCAGCAGCACAGCCTCAATGAGGACGATGGCGATCTCGGTGTATTTGGGTAGGCTGCTCTTTGAGCCGGTGTAGTTGGCGTTGGCGACGCGCTTGGCGTTGAAGCGCCAGAGGGCGTAGCAGAAATACGCGACCCAGCCGATGAAGAGCACGAGCATCAGCCAGTGAACATAGACCATGAGGTCGTCAATGGGCTTCGCGCTGACCGAGGCCCGCTCCGGCAGGCCGAGCACGCGGTGGGCGAAACCATCAAGGGTGAAGGCGTCAGCGATAAATTTCGCGATGTGAGAAAACCAGTCGTTCATGTTTTGGAAAGTTTTTGGGCGTTTTCAGCGGCGGCGTTGAGTGCCTCGCTTTTGCGGATGAGGTAAATCAGAAAAGTTAAAAAAGTCGCCAGCACCGTGCCGATGACGCCCATCAATGTGAAGATGCCCCAGTTCATGCCGTCAGCCATGGGCGAATCAATGTTGCCGCCGTAGCACGTCGCGCAGGCAAACGTCTGCACCGGCGCGAGCACAGCCAGCGCGAGCAGTAATAAAATTTTTGCGGTCAACTTTGGTATGGGAGTGGTTTCTGGTCTGGTCATGGCCTACCAGTTTGGCACTAACTGGAGCTTCTTCTCTGAATTCGCAGGGAGTATTACCGGCCCACTTTTGACCTATGAAGTGCTAACCGCTTTCTTCCTCGAAGCCGGTTTTCTTGGGGTGATGCTTTTTGGCTGGAATCGCGTCGGCCCGGGTTTGCACTTCTTTGCTACCTGTATGGTGGCGCTAGGCACACTGATTTCTACCTTCTGGATTCTCGCCTCCAACAGTTGGATGCAAACGCCACAAGGCCAAAGCGCGAAACCCGGCCGTAGGTGGGTTTCAGGCCGACGCAGCCGCAATAGGCGGCGGGGGCGCGGATGGAGCCGCCGGTG
>JBEEMY010000391.1:0-3215 GCA_041192415.1 Verrucomicrobiota bacterium
GCACTGGGATTACTGGTGCAAGTCATCCGGCGTCAGCCCACGCCGGCGAGTAAGTAAAATTATTCCGCTCTTCACGCCGCAATCTTCAAATGCGAAATGCGGAAGACTGCGCCGCGCGGCTCGTTTGGCAGGCAATCAATCTCCCAGCCATGCGCGGAAACGATCTGCTGCACCACGGCGAGGCCGAGGCCGGTGCCTTTCTGATGCGTGGTGAAGTAGGGCTTGAAAATTTCTGCGCGATTCGCCGTCGTGACACCGGGGCCGTCATCGCGGATTTCCAATGCGGCACTGTTGCTAACAGCAGTCTGGATGACGATTTGAATCTTCCCATTCTCATCGGCGGCTTGAATCGCATTAAGAATCAAATTGAACAGCACTTGCCGCAGCAATTGTTCGTCGGCCTCAATGGCAAAGGTTTCGCCGCTGACTTCCACGCGCAATTTTTTCTCCTCAATGTCGAAGCCGAGCGTGCGAACGACTTCGCGGCAGGCGGCGGCGAGCGCCACGTTGGCGCGGCGCACTTCGCGCGGGCGCGAGTAGTTGATGAACTCGGTGAGCTGCGCGGTGACCTTGTCGGTCTGATCCACGATGGTGCGGGATTTTTCCTGCACGTCCGGCGTGGCTCCGGGCGAGCGAGCGAGCATCTGCGCCTGACCGCGAATGATGTTGAGCGGATTCCGCGTTTCGTGCGCGAGGCCGGCGGCGGCAAGATTCAATTCCTTCAAGTGCGAGTTCTGTTCGCTCGCGCGGACGAGGCGGATTTGCAATTCACCGGTGCGCGCCAAATTGCGCCACGCGAGACCCGCACCCAGCGCGGAGATGCCCGCAAAAAATCCGATGATGCAGCGCAGCCACCAGTCGTGCGTGGAAACGGCGCGGAGATTTTCCGTGGACATCACGAGCACGAGACCATGCAACTCGTGTTTGGCGGCGAGGGCTTTGAATTCTGCATCGCCCATCCCGCGCATCCACGGCGGGCGACGGTTGCCGCCGCGCTGGCGTTCACCTTCAGGCGGGGGCGGCGGCGGTTCCATTTCACCGAGGGCGTTGGTCGGCGGCGCGGGAAAATTCGTCAGGGAAAAACCATTCCGGCCGTCGCGGGAAAATCCGTTCGTCAGGTTACGGAAGGACGGAATCACCACGGTGGGATTATTGGTCACGCCTTCGGGATTCACGCTCGCGCCCTCGACAGGCAGAACGAAAACCACGTTAGCTTCCGACCAACGTTCGCTTTCGCCGGCGGCTTCGCGGGAGAGCAAGTTGGTTTCGCCGGCGGCCACGACTGTTTCGCCCTCGTTGTTCAGCAGGCCGATGGCGAGCAACTGGCTGGCGCTGACGAGTTCGTTCGTGCGGACGCTGGCGAGTTCGTTCAGCACCGGATCAAGCCGATCCTGAAACAGCGCGCCACGAAAGCGCAATGCCCGCGTGACCGCGCTCAACGTGCTGGCAATCTCATGCGAGCGGTTGCGCAAATCAGACTTCGCCGCCTCGACAACGCGGCGATGTTCCGTGACCTGCCACGCCACGACGAGCAGCCACGCGCCCAGCAGCAGCGCGCCGACCCAAAGCCCTCGTTGTTCGCGGTTCATGGTTGAATCATCCTCGTCCTCGAAGCTAATTTCGAGGCCGAGGAAAAAAATTTACTTTTTCTTCATCGGGAGACGTTCAAGAAACTGGTTCAAAACTTTTTCTGAAACCGAGTCGGTGATAATCGGCGTCTGACGGCGCTCACCCGCAGACATATTGGCGAGTTGCGCGGGGGAATCCACAATGTGCGGCGTGAGGAACATGAGCAACTCGGTTTTGTTATCAGCCTTTTTGCTCGTCTTGAACAGATTGCCGATGAACGGAATATCACCGAGGAACGGCACTTTGCTGTCCGTGGACGTGTGTTCATTGCCAATCAACCCGCCGATCACGACCGGCTCCGCATCCGGCGTGACGACGACGGTGTCAGCAGAACGGATGTTGAGGTAGGGAGCGGAAGCGCCGTTGCCGATGGCTTGCGATTGGGTCTTATCAATGGATGAAATCTGCGGCTGCAAAATCATTTCCACGAGATTGTTCGCCCCGATGAACGGCGTGACGTTCAAAATGATTCCGACATCCGTGTAAGTCACGTTCACAATCGGAATCGCGGTGTTGCCGGAGGTCTGATACGAAACGCTCGTCGGCAGCGGCACTGACTGGCCGACGACAATTTTTGCAAGCTGTCCGTCACGTGCGAGAATGGATGGACGCGACAGCACCTGCGCGCGGCCCGCCGTGGCGATGGCGCGCAACGTCACTTGAAAATCATTCCCGGCGAGTTGGTAAAATCCATTCGGGCCGACGGTGGACGCGGGCGAGAGTGCCGCCGAGCCATTTGCCAGCAAGCCACCCAACGCGGTGAAATTCGTCACCACGGAATTCGCCCCCGCCAAGCCGAACGCATTCGCCGCACTCGTTTGCAGATCGTTTCCCAAACCTTTGGTGGAGCCGCCTTCCACGCCGATGTCCGAGCCGTCGTTGCGCTGCACTTCGAGGAACACCACTTTGATGAGCACTTGACGCTTCGGCGCGTCGAGATTCTGGATGACGTTCTTGATCTGGCTGGCCGTGGCCTCGTCCGCGATGATCACGAGATTGTGCGTTTCGGGATCCACCGTGATGGTGGCGCTGCCGACGGAGCCGTTGTTATTGTAGGCCGTGGTGGACGTGCTGCGAGCGGCGTTGTTGCCGCCGCCGTTGTTGCCACCAAACCCACCGAAGCCGCCAAACCCGCCAAACCCACCGCCACCACCGCCACCACCAAAGCGCTGCTGCGCTTGCAATGTCAGCGTCGCGCAAGCGAGCATCGCCGCCGCAAGGGAAATTTTTTTCACAAAATTCGTTTTCATAAAATTTTTAAGTTAATGATTGGTCTGGCTTCAAAATCAGCGTCCGCCAGTGCGGCTGCTAGAGCTAGTTCCAAATCCAGAGCTGCTGCTGGACGAACTGCTCGTCGTAGCGTTATTGACCGCGCGCTGCTGGAGCGCGCTGTTCTGTGAGGAACCGGTCGTGGTGCGGGAATTATTTCCCTGAAACATATTTTGCAACACCTGCGCTGCTTGCTGTGGATCGGCATTGTCCATGTGGACGACAAAAACTTTCTGGTCGCGCGTGGAAGCCACGTCGAGGTCTTTCATCATGCCCGCTATTTCTTCCATCAAGTCTTTGGGCGCGGTCACGATGAC
>JBEEMY010000392.1:0-3203 GCA_041192415.1 Verrucomicrobiota bacterium
CCGCCGAGCACGGCGACGAACGGCCGTTTGGGGTGATTGCGAAGTCCGAGCAAAACCTCGACTTCTTTCTGCATCAGCAGTCCCATCGCCGACGGCAGATACGCGCGGCTTTTGGGAAATAGTTTTTCCAGCACGAGCCGGAGTCGAAGGACTCCGGCTCTTTTTATTTTTGGCGGCAATCAAGATTTTCAAAAAATTTCATTGCACATGAAAGCGCAATTGATATAGTCCGCGTCCGCTTTCGATGGTTCGGGAGCGCAACGGTAATTAACCATTAACAGACAATTGTTCTTTGTATGGCTGCACAACGCATCAGAATCCGCCTCAAGGCTTATGACTTCCGGGTCATTGACCAGTCGGCCCGCGAAATCGCCGACACCGTGAAACGCACGGGCGCTCGCGTCGCCGGTCCCATCCCCCTCCCGACTCGAATTGAAAAATTCACCGTCCAGCGCTCCCCGCACTCGGACAAGAAGTCGCAGGAAACTTTCGAACAACGCACCCACAAGCGGCTGATTGATATTCTCGATCCGACCGCTAAGACCGTGGACGAATTGAAGAAGCTCAATTTGCCCGCCGGCGTGGACATCACCATCAAAATCTGAAGGACCCATACCATGCCACTAGGACTTTTAGGAAAAAAACTCGGCCATACGCGCATTTACAGCGCGACTGGCGAGATTATCCCCGTGACGGTCGTTCTTTGCGGACCGAACCGTGTGTTGCAGGTCAAAACGCAGGCGGGCAAGGACGGATATAATTCCGTGCAGCTCGGCTTCGATGACCAAAAAGAACAGCGCCTGACGAAGGCGTTGCTCGGCCACATCAAGAAACAAAACGGTGTCGCCGTGAAGCGCATCCGTGAGTTCCGCGATTTCTCCAAGGACGTGAAGCCCGGCGACATCGTCGGACCGACATTGTTCGCACCTGGTGATTACATTGACGCCATCGGCACGACCAAGGGTCAGGGCTTTGAAGGTGTTGTGAAGCGCCACAAGTTTGCCGGCGGTGATTCCACGCACGGTGCCAAAGGTTGGCATCGTCGCGGTGGTGCTATCGGTCAGCGTTTGTTCCCCGGCACAGTCATGCGTGGCATGAAGATGCCCGGCCACATGGGGCAAGTCACCCGCACCACGCAGAATCTTGAAATCGTTCAAGTGCGCGAGGCGGACAATCTCCTCTTGATTCGAGGCGGCATTCCCGGTGCAGAAGGCGATTACGTCGTCATCCGCGAATCCAAGAAACGTCCGAAGGGTTGGAAGCCGCCGGTGAGCGCCAACATTTCCAAGAAAAAAGCGGACGCAAAAGCCGCCAAGAAATAATTAGGCCATGAAAATTTCCATTAAAAATACTACCGGAAAAAATTCTGGTGAACTTGAAGTCAAGTTTGCCATGATTGAAAACGGCAAAGGCACACAAGCCGTCCATGACACTGTCACCGCGTATCGCGCGGCGCAGCGCAGCGGCACTGCTTGCACCAAGACTGCCGGCGAAGTCCAAGGCTCCAACAAGAAGCCGTGGAAGCAAAAAGGCACGGGGCGCGCCCGCGCTGGCTCCGTTCGCTCCCCGTTGTGGGCGGGCGGCGGCGTGGTCTTCGGACCGAAGCCCCGCGACTTCAGCAAGAAAGTTTCCAAGAAGACCCGCGCCCTGTCACTCCGCAAAGCCTTGAGCGAACGTCTCAAGCTCGGCGATGTGGTCATCGTGGACGACTTGAAGCTCGCCTCGCACAAGACGAAAGATTTCGTGAAGATTATTTCCGCGCTGGATTTGGACGGCACGACGCTCATCGTCGCGGCGGCGGACAAAAACCTCATGATGGCTTCCCGCAACATTGTGGGCGTCACCCTCACCACCGGGGACTCGTTGAACACCTACGACGTGTTGCGTCCCGACAAACTGCTCTTCACCAAGAGCGCGTTTGAAACAGTCGAAGCCCGTTTGAACCAGGAATAACATGAACGCTTTCGAAATCATCAAGACGGTTCGCCTCACGGAAAAAGGCACACGCCAGGCCGAGAAGCACAACCAATACACCATCGTCGCCGACCCGCGCGCCAACAAGACGCAGATCCGTCAGGCCGTGCAGGAACTCTTCAAGGTCAAGGTTACCCGCGTCAACACGCTAAACGTTCGGGGCAAAGCCCGCCGCCAGCGCACCACGCAGGCCGGCAACGCCTCGAACTGGAAAAAAGCCATCGTCACGTTGAAAGACGGCGACAAGATTACTTTGACCTGATCGCAATTTGAAATCACGAACGGCGCGGAATTGTTTCCGCGCCGTTTTTTATTTGGAAATTTTCCCCCATTCAGTTTTCTACACCGGTTTCTGCGAGGCAGAAATCCTGCCGGGGATTCGTTTTGCGCAAAGCTACTATGGCAGTGGTCGCTTCGGTGTCAGCGGTGGCCGGGTGCTTTTGGGAACGGCCTTCGATCAATTGCCGCAGACTCTCCACGGCTTCGTTGAGCGTGCCGGCATGGCCAAGAAGCTGATAGGAAGTGGCGGCGCTTTCTTCGGCGCTGGCGGCATTGTTTTGGGTGGCGGCTCCGATCTGGGCAACGGCGACATTGAGCTGGGAAAATCCTTCGCTTTGAGTTTGGGAGACGGTGGCGATCTCGGAGGCCAAGGCGTTGACGCGCCGGGTTTTTTCCGTGATGTCACCGAAATTTTGGGCGACCCGTTTGCCGATGTCCACGCCGCGCAGGCTTTTTTGGATGGAATCCTGGATGTGTTCATTAGTTTCGCGGGCAGCATCGGCGCTGCGGTGGGCGAGGTTGCGCACTTCATCCGCAACGACGGCGAAACCCAGACCAGCTTCACCGGCCCGCGCGGCCTCGACGGCGGCGTTGAGGGCAAGGATGTTGGTTTGAAAGGCGATTTCATCAATGGTCTTGATGATTTTGGAAATGCCGGTGGCGGAGGCTTTAATCTCATCCAGCGCCTCGGTAAGAATGCGCATATCGGCTGCACCTTTTTCAGCGGCCTCACAGGTCTGGTTGGTGAATTCTCTGGCGTTGCGGACGCTTTCAGCGTTGCGCTTGGTCGCGGCAGACATCTCTTCCAATGAACTGCTAGTTTGTTCGAGCGAGGCGGCGATGGAAGCGGTGCCATCGGCGAGATTTTTGCTGGCGGAACGCAGTTGATTGCTTGAATTGGCCGTGGCTCCCGCCTCGCTTTCAATCAATGCGGTGGTGTTGCGCAGATG
>JBEEMY010000393.1:0-5461 GCA_041192415.1 Verrucomicrobiota bacterium
CGGCACGCGCGCATTACTCGCGCCGGGCGGCGGGCTGTGGTTCGCCACATCCGACGGCGTGCTGAACGTGGACACGCACCAGTCGGAAAACGTGCCGACCACTTTTCCCGTCGTCATCGAAAAAGTCGCGCTCAACGGGGCGACGCCGGTTTCGCTGCTGCGCGGCGTGTTGTGGCCGCCGGGTGATGGCAAAAAAGATTTCCGCGCGCCGGTGGATTTGCGGGCGCTGGAATTTCATTTCACCGCCTTGAGCTACGTCGCGCCGGAGGAATTACATTTTCGCTACAAGCTGGAAGGCGTGGACGCCGACTGGGTGAATGACACGGGCAATCGCTCGGCGCGTTACGGACGCGTGCCGTCCGGCCACTATCGTTTCCGCGTGGCGGCGCGCAACGGCGACGGCAACTGGCAGGAGGCGGTGGAAAATTTTTCCTTCACCGTGCCGATGCCGCTCTATTATCAGCGCTGGGCAATTTTTCTTTACGTCCTCGCGGCGGTCGCGCTCGTGGCGGGCATCGTGCGGATTGTTTCGCACCGGCGGCTGCGCTTGAAGCTCGCGCGGCTGGAGCAGCAGCAGTCGCTCGAACGCGAGCGCATGAGAATCGCCCGCGATATGCACGACGAGATGGGCTCGAAGCTCACGAAAATTTCTTTTTTGAGCGAGCACGCGCAGGTGGACGGCGAGTCGTCCGGCTCGAACGCGGAAAAAATTCAAGCTATCGCGCAGACCTCGCGCGAGCTGTTGCAGACGATGGATGAAATCGTCTGGGTGGTAAATCCACGCAACGACACGCTGGAAAATCTGGTGACTTATTTGAGCCACTACGCCATCGAATATTTTCAGAACACGTCCGTGGAGTGCGACCTGCGGCTGCCGCCGGAACTGTCGCCGCATCCGTTGTCGTCCGAAGTGCGGCACAATTTGTTCCTGACATTTGAGGAAGCGTTGAGCAACGTGCTGAAACATTCCGGCGCCACCAAGGTGCAGGTGGAGATGACGGTTAAGGCCGCCGACTTGGAATTAAAAATTTCCGACAACGGCCACGGTTTCAAATCGCTATCATCCGCTGAAGCCGTCGGCAAGCGCGTTGGCAATGGCTTGAAAAATATGCGGCAGCGGCTTGCGGACATTGGCGGCGAATGTGTCATCGCCAGTGAACCGGGCGCGGGCACGACGGTGACATTGCGCGTGCGGCTCGCAAAAAATTTATGAAAAAAAACATCACGGTTTCCATCGTGGACGACGAGGCGGATTTGCGGAAGCACATCGCCGGTTATCTCGCCGCCGCCGGGAACATCACTTGCATCAGCGCTTACGCTAGCGCGAAGGAAGCGTTGGCCCATCTGCCGCAAGACAAGCCGGACGTGATTCTCATGGACATCAACCTTGGCGAAATGGACGGCATCGAATGCGTGCGCCGGTTGGCCGAGGTCATGCCCAAGGCGCAGGTGTTGATGCTCACGGTGTTCGAAGACCCGGACCAAATTTTCCGCGCGCTGGCCGCTGGCGCGAGCGGCTATCTGCTGAAGCGGATGTCACCAAAAACTTTGATCGAAGCCATCGAGGATGTCTGCGCAGGCGGCTCGCCGATGTCCGCGCCGATTGCGCGCAAGGTCGTGCAGTCGTTCAAGGTCGTCCCAGTGCGCGGCGATGATTCAGTGGATCTCTCGCCGCGCGAACGTTCGGTGCTGGACGGCCTGGCCCAAGGGCTGGCCTACAAACAAATCGCCGACCAGTTGGGCGTGAGCATCCACACCGTGCGGAATTATATCCGCCGCATCTACGAAAAGCTGCACGTCTGCACGCGCACCGAGGCGGTGGCGAAATTTTTGAGGAAATAATTGAACCCGTTCCGCGAAACAAAATATTTGGAAATGCCTGATACGAGCGTCAACCGGCGACGTCTTGGACTGCGGCGGGAAGCGCAGCGCCACGCCGCTTTCGGCGCCCGCAACTGGTGCGCGCCGAATGGAAAAATCTCAACGGCCTCTGGGACTACGCGCTCACGGATGCACCAATGAATTACCCACCCGCGTTCACGGGAAAAATCCTTGTGCCGTTTCCGGTGGAATCCGCGTTGTCCGGCGTGCTGACAAATTTGAACGAGCATGGCCAGCTTTGGTATCGCCGGAATTTTTCCGTGCCGGAAACATGGCGTGGCCAGCGGGTGCGTTTGCATTTCGGCGCGGTGGACTGGCGTTGTCAGGTGCGCGTGAATGGTCACGAGATCGGCCAGCACCAGGGCGGTTACGATGCGTTCACGTTCGACATCACGGATTCGCTGCGCTGGAAAAATGACGAGGAAATTTCCGTGTGCGTGACCGATCCAACCGAGGGCGACCAGCCGCGCGGCAAACAATCGCGCAAACCGGAAGGAATTTTTTACACATCCACTTCCGGCATCTGGCAGACGGTGTGGCTCGAACCGGTGCCGGAAATTTCGCTTGATGGTTTGAAACTGACGCCGGACGTGGATGCGAAAGCGCTGCGCCTGCGCGTGGCAGTGAACAGTTTTTCAGACAACGTGCGCGTCGAGGCGGTGGCTTTGATCGCGGGCAAGGAAGTCGCGCGCGTGACGGGCAAACCCAACAGCGAACTCGTCCTGAATTTTTCCGAGCCGCATCTGTGGACGCCGGACGATCCGTTTCTTTACGACTTGAAAGTGACGTTGCTCGATGGCGACAAGGCGCTGGATGCGGTCGCGAGTTATTTTGGGCTGCGAAAAATTGCGTTGCGGAAGGACGAACAAGGCTTCACGCAAATCGCGTTGAACAATCAATTTATTTTTCAAGTCGGCACGCTGGATCAGGGGTTTTGGCCGGATGGGCTTTATACCGCACCGACGGATGCCGCGCTGCGTTCGGACATCGAGTTCCTAAAAAAATCCGGGTTCAACCTCACGCGCAAACACGTCAAGGTCGAGCCGGACCGCTGGTATTATTGATGCGACAAATTGGGATTGCTCGTCTGGCAGGATATGCCCAGCGGCAACAACGCCACCGCCGATGGCCGCCGCGAATTTGAAAACGAATTGTCGCGCATGGTGGACGGCCTGCAAAATCATCCGGCGATTATCGTATGGGTTTTGTTTAACGAAGGCTGGGGGCAGTATGACACGGAGACGCTGGCGGACTGGTTGAAAAAATTGGATCCGTCGCGCCTCGTGGACAGCGCGAGCGGTTGGACGGATTTGCGCGTCGGCGACATGAACGATATGCATAATTATCCCGGCCCGAATATGCCGCCGCCCGAACCGCGCCGTGCGTCGGTGCTGGGCGAGACCGGTGGCTTCGGCCTCGTGGTGACGAATCATGTCCTCGCGCCGCGCAGTTGGGGCTATGTGATGCTGAACGACCGCGCGGAACTCGCCGACCGCTACACGCAATCGCTGAAACAACTCTGGCGGCTGCATAATTTGCGCGGCTTGAGCGCGGTGATCTACACGCAGACGAGCGACGTGGAAACGGAATGTAACGGCCTGCTCACCTACGACCGCGCGGTTGAAAAAATTGATTCCGCCGTGCTCGCCGCCGCCAACGCGGGCGGAATTTTTCAGCCGCCAAAGAAAATTATTCTCCCGAATGCGCTCTTCGGTCATCCGGCTTGGAAATACACCATCGAGCAACCGGCGGGCGACTGGGCGCGGACCGACTTCGACGCCTCGGCGTGGCGCGACGGCGTGGGCGGGTTCGGCGTGGAGCCGACGCCGGGCGTGTTTGCCAACACCAGTTGGACTACGGCGGACATCTGGCTGCGGCGGGAATTTTTATTGGGCACGAATGATATCGCGCCGCTGGCATTGCAGGTGTTTCACGACGAGGATGTGGAAATTTATCTGAACGGCGTGCTGGCCGCGAAGGCTAAAAGTTTTTCGACCGACTATGTTGACCTGGAAATCTCCAGCGACGCGAAAGTCGCGCTGCACACGGGGCCAAACACCATTGCCGTCCACTGCCATCAGACTGGCGGCGGGCAGGGGATAGACGTGGGTATCATTGTGCCGAACGTCCCCAAATAAAACCGCGAATTATTTTTTGAAAACATTTTTTACTCCATGACGCCAGCAACATGGCGGCGAAGTTTTTTTCTCGCTGCCACAACCACGACAATGTTTCAAGCGACCACCTTCGCGCAAGGCGCGGTCTCGCCGGCATCCAGCCGTGAGGCGCTCGTGGAATTTGCGATGTCGCATCCCGGCGATGCCGAACATGGCCGGAAAATTTACGCGGAAGACCGGCGGATGATTTGTGCGCGCTGCCATTCGATCGACGGCCACGGTGGAAAAGCCGGGCCAGACCTTGCGGCCATTGGCGATAGATTTTTGCGCCGCGAATTGATCCGCTCCATTCTGGAACCTTCCGCCGCGCTCGCCATCGGCTACAGCACCACGGTGGTGACGACGAAATATGGCGAGGAATATACGGGCGTGCTCAAGCAGGTCACGGCGGAGTGGCTTGAACTGGTGGGCGGCGATGGCCGTCCGATGCGAATCCTGATGGCCGACATCAAGGAGCAGCACACCAGCACCGGTTCGCTGATGCCGGATGGTTTGGCGAGCGGGCTGTCGCCGGAAGAATTTTCAGATCTGGTTGCTTATATGGAATCGCTGCATCAGACGCTGAACACGACCAATCGTTCACCCGCGATGCCAGAAAAAATTTTGCAGGCGACGCGGCCGGTGGAATTCACGGCCTTTTTTCAAGACGGACTGCGCTTCGCACATCCGGTGTGGTTCGGCGTGATGCCGGGATTCACGAACCGCTTCGTGGTGCTGGAAGTGTCCGGCAAAGTCTGGCTCGTGGAACGAACGTCCACCGGCGATGCGCGTTCGCTGGTGGCGGATGTGAGCGCGGAAGTTTATGTCGGCGGCGGCAGCGGCATGCTGGCGTTCGCGTTTCATCCGAGTTTTCAAATCAACAAAAAATATCGCGAAATCATCGCCATTCCTGCCACAACCCAAGATCACACCGGCGGCGTTTTATTGTTTGGGCCGGGTGGTTTTTTGTATCTCGGCATGGGCGACACTGGGCCGCAGCGCGATCCGCAAGGTCACGCGCAAGACTTGGGCGTGCTCACGGGAAAAATTTTGCGCGTGGATGTGAACCGCTCCGAGGGCGGATTGAATTACGCCATTCCGCGCGATAATCCATTGGTCAACCGCACGAATGCGCGTCCGGAAATCTGGGCGTGGGGCGTGCGCGAACCGTGGCGCGCGAGCTTTGATTGGCTGACCGGCGACTTGTGGCTCGGCGATGTCGGCCAGGATCAGTTTGAGGAAATCACCATCCCGCGCGCCGGTGAAAACCACGGCTGGAATGTTTTTGAAGGCGTCACGCCGTATTCCGAACGCTATCGTCGCGCCGGCGAAAATTTTGTTCCGCCGGTTTTCACCTACTCGCATCGCGTGGGCGTCTCGGTCACGGGCGGATTTGTGTATCGCGGGCAACGCGCACCGGCGCT
>JBEEMY010000394.1:0-3193 GCA_041192415.1 Verrucomicrobiota bacterium
ATGAAAATGACGGAGCCGTATTCGCCCAGCGCGCGGGCGAACGCCAGCGCAAAGCCCGTGAGCAAAGCGGGCGTGAGCATGGGGAAAATCACACGCCAGAAAACCTGCCAGCGATTTGCGCCCAGACTGGACGCGGCTTCTTCCAGTTCGGGGTCGAGATCTTCCAGAATCGGCTGCACCGTCCGCACGATGAACGGCAGGCCGATGAACGTGAGCGCGATGAACACGCCGATCTGCGTGGTGAAAACCTTGATGCCCATCGGTTCCAAAAATTTTCCGATCCAGCCGTTACCGGAATAAAGCTGTGCGAGCGTGATGCCCGCAACTGCGGTAGGCAGTGCGAATGGCAAGTCCACAAGTGCATCCACGATTTTTTTTCCAAAAAAATTGTAGCGCACCAAAACCCACGCGACGATGAGGCCGAAAACGGCGTTGACCAGCGCGGCTAGAAATGACGCGCCAAAGGTGAGGCGATAGGAAGCCATCGCCGACGGCATCGTGACCGTGTGCCAAAATTCCGCCCACGTCAGCGAGCTGGTTTTCCAAAACACCGCCGCCAGCGGGATGAGCACGATGAGGCCGAGATAAAAAACGGTGAAGCCGAGCGTCAGTTTGAAGCCCGGCAGCACACGGATTTTTTTGCGCCTGATTGTTTGGGTCGCCACAGTTTAGAGGTTTGGAGCGTAGGCGATAAACTGGTTGTATTCGAGCAAAATGGTCTGGAGCGAGGCGACGAACGCGAGTTCCTTCAGATACTCCGGCGGCGTGGCGGGCGTTTCCAAAATGATCTCGAACGGACGCGGGCGCACGCGCGGCGGTGCGGACAAAACGCCTGCGTAGCAATCGCGGATGATGCCGTTGCGCGCCTTGAAACCGTCAATGACCGGACGCTCGTCGCGCGGCAGAAATTGTTCCGCCGCCGCGAGTGCGGGTTCAATCAGATGCTTCGTCAACGTCGCCCCGCGCACATAGCCGTAAAAACCGTCGCTCGTGTCATCTGTGTGCAGCGCGATGAGACCTTGAAACGAACGCGCTTTTAATTCGGCTTCGAGCAAACGCACTTCCGGCGCGGTGGAATTTTTCCAGAACTCGCGGTTCAAATCTTGGCCGCTGCGCGCGTGGCGAGTATTGTCCTCGAAGCCCGTCGGATTGCAGACGGGATAAAATGAAAGATAATAGCCGGTCGCGAGTTCGGGTTTCGCTTCCAGCAATTTAATGAACCGGATGAGCGCGTGGACGCCTTCCGGTTCGTCACCGTGCAGACCGGCAAAAATGCCGATGCGGATGGGCGTGTCGCCGCCGCGCGGCCCGACAAACAGATAACGCGGCAGTTCGTAACTCTCGCCCGCCACTTCAAATGTTGCGTCGTGATTCGCGACGAGATTCGGCGAAGTCGTGGCAATTTTTTCCAACGGCGCGAGCAGGTCGGCAATCGAACGACGCGCTTTCAGCGTTGATTTTACAATGGTTTCAGCCGGGGCGGTGAGGGTCATAATTAAATTTTTTGTTTGGGCGCAACGGCTGGCGGACAAGCCAACCGCCGCGCGTTACCGGAGGTTTTTTTATTGCGGCAGATAAATTTGGTCAAAGATGCCGCCATCGGCGAAGTGGGTTTTCTGCGCGTCAGCCCAGTTACCGAACTGTGATTCCAGTGTCACAAGTTTCAACTCGGTGAAATTGCCAGCGTATTTTTTGGCGATGGCTTCGTTGCGCGGGCGGTAGAAATTTTTCGCCGCGATTTCCTGGCCCTCGTCGGAGTAGAGAAATTTCAGATACTCGGTCGCCACTTCGGTGGTGTGATGGCGTTTCGCATTCTTGTCCACGACGGACACGGGCGGCTCGGCGAGGATGCTCACCGATGGCGTGATGATCTCAAAATTGTCCGCGCCAAATTCTTTCTGCGCTAGATGGGCTTCGTTTTCCCACGCGAGCAGCACGTCGCCGATGCCGTTCTTGGCGAACGTTACGGTCGCACCACGCGCACCGGAATCCAGCACGGGAACATTTTTGTAGAGCTGCTTGATGTAGCCGCGCGCGGCGGCGTCATCGTGATTATTTTTCTCCAGCGCATAGGCGTAGGCGGCGAGATACGCCCAGCGCGCGCCGCCGGAAGTCTTCGGGTTCGGCACCACCACCTTCACGTTGTTTTTCACAAGGTCATCCCAGTCCTTGATGGCTTTCGGGTTTCCTTTGCGGACGAGGAACACGATGGTCGAGGTGTAGGGCGTGCTGTTGTTCGGCAGACGCTGCTGCCAATCGGCAGGCAGCAATTTTGACTGCGTGGCAATCGCATCAATGTCATAAGCGAGCGCGAGCGTCACGACATCCGCGTCAAGACTGGCGATGACCGCCTGCGCCTGTTTGCCGGAGCCGCCGTGCGATTGGGCGACGTTCACGCTATCACCGGTTTTCGCCTGCCAGTATTTAGCGAAGGCGGCGTTGTATTCCGTGTAAAGCTCACGCGTCGGATCGTAGGAGACGTTGAGCAATTTAATTTCCTTCGCGCTGGCGGAAACCGCGAGCGACGAGGCCAAAAGAATTTTCAGAAATGTTTTCATGCGATTGATAATTTTTAATTTTAATTTTCAGAATGCGAGTTGCAGACGCGAGAACAGAATGTTTTCCGGCTGATACGGGACGCTGCCCGGCGCAAATTGCGTTTGCCCAAAGCCAGCGAACGTCGTCCGCGAGTAGTTCAGGTTGGCGCGGAGGTTTTTATTGAGATACCAGTTCAGCCCGACCGACCAGGCCTGGGCGCTGGAGGCGGATTTGGTCGGGTCAGCTAGGCGCACGTTAGATGCACCGACGAACGCGGCGTCATCCACATCCAGCGACGCATAGCGCGCGACGAGTTGCCACGCGCCCCAGTTGCCATTGCGCGGGTCGAACGGATGGCGCGGCGTAATGCCCGTGTAGCTCGCGTCTTCACCAGTCAGCACCCACGAACCAGAAACCTGCCAAGCGGAATTGTGCAAATCAATTTCCGGCGTCGTCACCGCCGCCGTGCGCTTGGCTGCCTGATCGGAGACGACATATTCCGCCAGCAACCCGAACGGCCCGTAGTAGTAATAGGCCTGCGGTGAAATGCGCCAGGCTTCGCCTTTCGCATTCACCCCGGAATTAAAGGCAAAGAAACGTTGCTGCCCGTCCGTCGTGTAACCGGGCGTCAAACCCGTGGCGGAATTCGTCGCCG
>JBEEMY010000395.1:0-3187 GCA_041192415.1 Verrucomicrobiota bacterium
CGCGGCGGCGGAGTCAACGAATGACTTCGTTGAAGCAATCATTCAAGGTCGCAAGTTTGCTTTGCAAATTCTCGCCCAGCATCCGACAGAGGGTTTTACCAAGACCGGAGTCCTGCAATACCGTGACCAGAAAGGTGTCCGTTCAGAACTTCCAATCAAGAGTGAGGTCTCTATCACGGAGCAAGGCTGGCAGACGGTTTACGAGGCATCCTTCATAAACGGCACCGAGACGTTAACCATTTTTCATCCAGATTTTCCGACACCCCTGACCGGATCGGATTTTCCGGACAACAAAGATTTCGGAAAGGTTTTTATAATCGGGTCGGGGAATGACCAGTTAGGCTCTTTGCCTCATTATCGTTTTAGTGGCATACGCGACACCAGCGTCACAAACATTGCAAAGGCAGATTATCACATGATTCCTTTTGCTGGTTCGGATTTTTGCTACGCAGATTTAGGTTTGGAATTCTTCCACTGGCCTGCGCAAAAAGTTTTGAAAAAAGAAATCCACCGCAGTTGCGCCTGCACGGTTTTGGAAAGCACAAATCCCAATCCCACGACCAACGGCTATTCACGCGTAGTGTCGTGGGTGGACACCGAATCGCTCGGCATCGTGGAGGCCTACGCCTACGATTTCAACGGCAAGAAGCTGAAAGATTTTTACCCGAAAGACATCAAGAAGGTGAACGGCCAGTGGCAAGTGCAGACCTTGGTGATGGAAAATGTCCAGACCGGCTCCCGCTCCCGGTTGGAGTTTGATTTGAAACAGTGACTGGTGGAGTTTTTCGCGCTACGAAAATCCGTCGCCGCTTGTCTCGCCGTAATCGAATGAAAGCGGAAGCGCAGCGTTAGGCGACGGCCTCGTGTGCCGAAAATTTCCCGCCTCAATGTGTCCGCTGCGCGGCCAGACAATGTCGCAGTGCAACATACGCTTGCCAACACTGCCGCTGGCTGCGAATAACTCCCGCCGCCACGCGCTTGACTTCATTTTGCCGCCGCTTCACGCTTCGTCCGCTCGAGTATGAAATTGAATTTGAATCGGACATTTTTGGCGGTCATCGCCACGGTTTTTCTGGCGGCAAAAACTTTGGCGGCGGACACGAATGAAGCCGTCGGCGTGACGCGGGACGAGGTGGCGCAAAACTATCTGCACATCCAGGAGCAGATCCACGAGTCGCAGCTTGCCATTGAAAAAAAACAACAGGCCGCGCTCGACGCCGCGCAGAACAATGCCAACGCGGCGCAAAGCAATGCCAGTGTGCTAGCCTCGCGGCTGCAATCGCTGGAGCAATCCGTCGCCACGCAGCGCGTGAGCGATGCGGACGCGGCGCGCAAGACGCAGCAGATGACACTGTTCATGGCGGGCGCGTTCGGCCTCGCGGGGCTGGGCATCATGTTGCTGATGGTTTATTTTCAGTGGCGCGCGTTCACGCAGCTCGCGCACATTTCCGCGCAGCAACACGCGGCCATTGCGCAGGCCAGCGCCGTTCACCAGCTCGCCGCGCCGGGCCGCGCGACAGTGGAAAGTTCTTCCACCCAACTCTTGGACGTGGTCGGGCGGCTAGAGCAGCGCATCCATGAACTGGAAAGCGGTCAAAAACTTTTGCCGGATGTGGTCGCCACCAAATCCCCGGAGCCGAAGCTGCCGGACTTGCTCGTCGAAGGGTTAAAACATCTGGAGGCGAGCGCGCCGCAAAAGGCGTTGGAGTGCTTTGATAAATTTCTCCTCGCCCACCCCGAAAGCGCTGAAGGCCTGGTGAAGCGCGCGGCGGCGCTGGAAAAATTGGGGCGCGATACCGATGCGCTGACCGCTTACAACCGCGCGATTGCGGCAGACAGCTCATTCGTCATCGCGCACCTGCACAAGGGCGGGCTGCTGAACCGGCTGCGGCGGTATGACGAGGCGCTGAACTGCTACGAGCAGGCGTTGACGGCCCAGGATAAAAAGGCGAAAGCGTAGGCGGGCTGTAACTGGAGCGCTGGCATCTGGCCGGCGAGTTCGCGGCATCTTCCTGAAGCCCCTTCGCAAAAATCTCCTTCAACACGTCTCCCCGGCAAACGTCAAGCAGCGCTTTTTTAACGGCTGAAAAAATTTTCCGGTTTCCGTTTTACACGCCGCACGCGCTCCGTTAAATCATCCGCCCACTCTTGAAATGAACGAAGCGCACATCCAAAAAATCGCCGGCGAACTGAAAATCCAACCGCGTCAGGTGCTGGCCACTGCCAAACTCTTTGCCGAAGGCGCGACGGTTCCTTTCATTTCCCGCTACCGCAAAGAAGCCACCGGCTCACTGGACGAAGTGGCGGTGACGAACATACGCGAGCGGCTCATCGGACTGGCCGATTTGGACAATCGCCGCGAAGCCATCGTCAAATCGCTCGTCGAACGCAACCTGCTGACCGATCAACTCAAGGCCGACATCGCCGACGCCGACAACGTCACGCGGCTGGAAGATATTTATCTGCCGTTCCGCCCGAAGCGCCGCACGCGCGCGATGATCGCCAAGGAACAAGGTTTGGAACCGCTCGCCGACTTGCTGTTTCAATCGCAGTCCACCGCCGATCCGCTGGCGGAAGCGGCGAAATATGTCAGCACCGAAAAAGGTGTGGCCGATGTGGCGTCGGCGCTCGCCGGTGCGCGCGACATCATTGCCGAACGCGTGAGCGATGATGCGAATGCCCGCGCCAAGTTGCGCGATTTGTATTGGAACGAGGGCGTCATCAAATCGAAAGTCATGTCCGACAAGCAAGAGGCGGGGGCGAAGTTCAAAGATTATTTTGATTGGAACGAACCGATTGGAAAAATTCCCAGCCATCGGCTGCTCGCCATCCGGCGCGGCGAGACGGAAGGTTTTTTGATGATGCGGATTTCGCCGCCGGAAGAATCGGTGTTGCCGATGCTGGAGCCGATGTTCGTCACGGGCAAAGGGCCGGCGGCGGAGCAAATTCGTCTCGCGGTTCAGGATGCTTACAAACGCTTGCTCGGCTCGGCGATTGAAGTCGAGTTGCGCATGGAAACCAAGAAGCGCGCGGACACAGAAGCGATTCGCGTGTTCGCGGACAACTTGCGCGAGTTGCTCCTCGCCTCGCCGCTCGGCAGCAAAAATATGCTGGCGATTGATCCGGGCTTTCGCAGCGGCTGCAAAATTGTCTGCCTCGACCGGCAGGGAAAATTGCTGCACAACGA
>JBEEMY010000396.1:0-3177 GCA_041192415.1 Verrucomicrobiota bacterium
GCGCCGCTGTGATGGCGCGCTTCCAGTTCAAACTCCGCGCCGTAGCCAATGGCGTTATCGAGGTTCTGAATGGTGAGCAAACCGTTGCCGGGATTGACGACTTGCGCGAGGAGCCGGTCCACCTCGTAATAAAACCCCGACGCGCTGAAGCGGAGCCATTTGGTAATCTGCTGCTCCACGATGCCTTCGTAGGTGGTGATTTCCTCCGGCTTCAAATCGCGAGCCGACGTGTCGTAACCCGTGCCGACGTAATAAAGTTCATAGGCGTTCGGCGCGCGAAACGCCGTGCCGTAAAGCGCCTTCAACGTCGTCGTCTCCACCGGCTGGTAAATCAGCGCGAGCCGTGGATTGGCGGCGCTCCCGAAGCGCTCGAAATAATCAAACCGCCCGCCCGCATCGAGCGTCAACTGCTTGAGCAATTGCACATTCGCCTGCGCGTAACCGCCGACGACAAATTCATTTTGCGGGTGGTCAAAGATCGGGTTGAACGGCATTACTTTCACCGTCGTCTGGTCTTGCTTGAAATACTCGCGGAGTTCCACGCCGGCACTCAATGTGTGTTTGCCCAAGTGGCGGGCGAAATTATATTCCCCGCCCCAGGCCTCCGCCTGACCGTGGTCGCGCGTGACCACGCCGGCGGTCGGGTAGTCGCCGATAAAATCATAATGGTCGTAGTAAGTCTTGGCGTTGACCTCCGTGTTTTCGTTGAAGACGTGATGGTATTTCAAATCCAGCAACGCGCGTTCGTCCGTGGTTTTGAAGCGGGCATCATTGAAGTCTGTCCCATACGCGCCCGTCGGCACGGTTTTTTCGCGTGATGAAAAAATTCCTTCCAGCGTCCAGTCGTGATAGTTCAGCGTAGCTAGATAATTATGCGCGTGGTCAATGTCCAGATGGCTGGCCTTGCCGTTATGGACATTGTTTGAGGGCGTGTTGAATTCGGGATAGTAAAGATCCGACTGCCCTTCGCTCCACAAAATTGAGCCGGAGACGAGCAACTCCACCTCGTTTTTAAATTTTTTCCCAAGGCTAAACCGCCCGCGCCACGTTTCCCAACTGCCGCCCGAGAACGAGGCTTCGCCGCCTTCCACCTGCGCGCCGCGCCGCGTGATGACATTGACGACGCCGAAGAAAGCATTGTTGCCATAGACCGCCGAGCTGGGGCCGCGCACCACTTCCACGCGATCAATCATGTCCACGTCCACCGGAAAATCCGTGCCGAGCGGGGCGGCGTCATACACGCCGTCATTCACGCGCTGGCCGTCCACCAGCACGAGCACGCGGCTGTTGTAATCACCGGGACGGTTGAAGCCGCGCACGCCGAGGTAGGTGTAGTTGCGGTCGTAGGCGACGTAAAGCCCGCGCACGCCGGACAAAATTTCCGCGAGGGTGCGGTGGCCAAGTTTTTTGATTTCGTCGTGCGTGACGATGGACACCGAGGCCGGCGCCTGCGCGAGCGTCTGCTGGTAGCGCGAGGCCGTGCTGGTTTTTTCCACGTTGATGTCGAGCAACTGGTCAAAGCTCAACCCCATCAAGTTCGTGTCCGCGAGGTCGGTGGCCGGCCGGTCTTCCGCCCGCGCCGGCGAAATGCCCGCCGCCAGCAACGCCACGCCCAACGTCAGGTTTCGGAATGTTTTCATTTTCAAGATGAACCGTTCGCCGCCCAAAACGACACCGTGTTAGCACGCACAGAAAGCAGGCGCAATGCCCATGCGCCGCGCGGGCGGCATTTTTCCAGCCGGGAAACCGGGAAAAACCATTGGGCTGCCTGCGTTTTTGCGCGTTTCCGCCCGCCCGCCAGCTCACAAATCGCCGACTGCGTCCAGAATCACGCCGGTTTAATCGGCGGGCCGGATGGCAGAAATTACTTTTTCCCGTTGAACAATCACCACTGAATCGACAAGATTCCGCCAAGTTAAAAGGAAAAAGAAATGACCCGCGTTGGAATTATGAATACACCCAAACTGCCCCCCACCTCACACACGCCCCAAAAATATTCCGGCCCGTCCGCTGCCGACGTGCTCGCGCTGCGCAAGCAGTTCATGAATCCCGGAATTTTTCTCTACTACAAAACCCCGCTCATGGTCGTCGAAGGTTCCATGCAATATGTCTGGGATGAAACCGGCAAGCGCTACCTCGATGGTCTCGGCGGCATCGTGACGGTGAGCGTGGGACATTGTCATCCGCACGTCGTCGCGGCGGGGAACAAGCAGAGCGAAATTTACCAGCACTCGACCACGATTTATCTGCACCCGAACGTGGCGCAATACGCCGAGAAGCTCGCATCCAAGATGCCCGGCGATTTGAAGATGTGCTACTTCGTCAACTCCGGTTCCGAGGCGAACGATCTCGCGCTGCTCATGGCACGCGCTTACACACAGAACTTCGACCTCATCGCATTACGCAACGCCTATCACGGCGGCAACGCGTCCGGCATGGGCGTGACCGCGCACAGCACTTGGAAATACAATGTGCCGCACAGCTTCGGCGTGCATCACGCGCTCGCGCCGTATCAGTATCGCGGGCCGTGGGGTTACGACGACGCCGACGCGGGCAAGAAATATGCGAACGATGTGAAAGAGGTGATTGATTTCGCCACGCCGGGAAAAGTCGCCGGCTTCATCGCGGAATCCATCCAAGGCGTCGGCGGCTTCGTGGAATTTCCGCAAGGCTATCTCAAGCAGACTTACGAATACGTCCGCGCCGCTGGCGGCGTGTGCATCGCGGATGAAGTGCAGACGGGCTTCGGCAGAACTGGCACGCACTTTTGGGGATTTGAAACGCAAGACGTGATTCCCGACATCGTCACGATGGCGAAGGGCATTGGCAACGGTTGCCCGCTCGCCGCCGTCGTCACCACGCCCAAGATCGCGCAATCGCTCACCGGCAAAGTTCACTTCAACACCTTCGGCGGCAACCCCGTCGTCAGCGCGATGGGCAAAGCGGTTTTGGAAGTGATTGAAAAAGATAATTTGCAGGCCAACTCGCTCAAGCTGGGAAATCACATTCTCGCCGGGTTAAATAAATTAAAAGCCAAACACAAAATCATCGGCGACGTGCGCGGTAAAGGACTCATGCTCGGCATCGAAATGGTCAAAGACCGCGTGACGAAAGAACCCGCCACCGCCGAGTGCGCCGCCGTGCTCGAACACGCGCGCGAGATGCTCCTGCGCGATG
>JBEEMY010000397.1:0-3164 GCA_041192415.1 Verrucomicrobiota bacterium
GCTGCCTCGGAAAAACTAGAGGCCAAGCTGGAGCAAAAAATTCATCCGCACTCCGCCTTCGCCACCGGCTTCCTGCGCGTGGCGGCGAACCTTGGCGTGCTGGTAGCGTGGGTCGTTTTGTCGGCGGCGTTGATGGCGCAAGACTGGGTGGGCGAAACCGTTCCCGCCAAGGCCGCGTGCATCAGCGGCGTTTTCGCCGGCTATGTGCTCTGGTATTTGTTCATCAGTTTCGCCGTGTCCAAGGGCCATGGAAAGTTCAGCGAGAAAACCTTGCTGCGCCTGCAACATTTCTCCGGCCTGTGCCTGATTGCGACCGCCCTTTTTCAAGGCGCGCAAATCGCGTGGCATCTGGCCAGACACAAATTATAAATTTATGCTTAAAGCTGGAATCGTCGGATTGCCGAACGTCGGCAAATCAACCCTGTTCAACGCCGTCACGCGCACGCGCAAGGCGGAAGCAGCGAACTATCCGTTCTGCACCATTGACCCGAACGTCGGCATCGTCACCGTGCCGGACGCGCGGCTCGCGGTGCTGAAGGACATCGCCAAAACGCAAATCACCATTCCGGCGGCGATTGAATTCGTGGACATCGCTGGCCTCGTCAAAGGCGCGTCGCAGGGCGAAGGTCTCGGCAACAAATTTCTCACGCACATCCGCGAAGTGGATGCCATCGTGCAAGTCGTGCGCTGCTTCGAGGATGCGGACATCCATCACGTCGCGGGCAGCGTGGATCCCGTGCGCGACATCGAAGTCATCAACACCGAACTCGTTCTCTGCGATCTCGAAGCCGTGACCAAACGGCTCGAAAAAGTCGCCAAGGACGCCAAGCGCGGCGACAAAGCGGCGCTCGCCGATGAAGCCGTTCTTAAAAAGCTCCAGCCCGCGCTCGACGCCGGGAAGCCCGCGCTCACCGTCGCGCTCACGCCGGAGGAACGCGTCATTTCAAAACCGTTTTTCCTGCTCACCGACAAGCCGACGATTTTTGCCTGCAACGTCAAGGAATCTGATCTCGCCACCGCCGATCAAAATGCTTACGTCCTCAAGGTTCGTGAATATGTGAAGACGCACCTCGCCTGCGAGGCCGTCATCATCAGCGCACAGATTGAGAGCGACTTGATTGATTTGTCGGATGTGGAAGCAAAAGAATTTTTAAAAGAACTCGGCGTGGACGAATCCGGCGTCGGCGGTTTGATTCGCGCGACCTATCATCTGCTCGGCTTACGGACGTATTTCACCGCTGGCGAAAAAGAAGTTCGCGCCTGGACGATTCACGTCGGCGACACCGCGCCAAAAGCGGCGGGCGTCATTCACTCCGACTTTGAACGCGGCTTCATCAAAGCCGAAACCGTCGCCTACGACGCGCTGGTGCAATGCGGTTCCGTCGCCGCCGCGCGCGAAAAAGGACTCTACCGGATGGAAGGCAAGGAATACATCGTCAAAGACGGTGACGTGTTGCTGTTTAAATTTAACGTCTAATTTTACCACAGAGGCACAGAGGCACAGAGTTAAAAAAACTCTTCTCTTGTGACTCTGTGTCTCTGTGGTTTATTCAGCCCAGTTTATAACGCCGCATCGTCGGCTCCACTTCCTGCGCCCACGCATCAATGCCGCCGCGCAGGCAGCGGATGTTCTGCAAGCCGTGGCCCATGAAATACGCCGCCGCATCCAGCCCGTTTTTGCCCGCGTGATCAATCACGACAATCGGCTCGGCGTTTGAACCGCTCGCCATGAGCTGCTGCATGACGGGTTGTGAAAGCAAAATGGAACCGGGGATATTCACCGCTTCAAACTCCTCGCGCGAACGCACGTCCACCAGCTTCACGGACTTGTTGCGCTGCAACAGGTCGGCAAGTTCCTTGGGTGAAATCAAAACCTTCGCGTCGCCCTCGTGGCTGGATTGGATGTGCGCCAGCACTTCGGCGACGGCCAGATTGCCGTTGCGCGTGCAGACTTCCGCCAGCGTTTCCGTCGGCTGAAAACCGCAACTGCTGCACCCGCCGATGTGGTAACGACGGAACAACGCCCGTTGCGCGCCGGGAAATGTTTCCAGCACCGCGCTCATCGGCGACTGCGGATTGATAATTGATTCACTCATCAGTTTGGATTGCCAGTCTGCCACAGAATTGCGTTCTGTCCAATCTCGCCAATCGGCGGTGCAACTGGCAGGATGATTTCTTAAATGGAACTGCGCGATTTCGCCGAACAAGTCTTGTTCGCCACGACGCTGGAGGAAAAACTCCGGGCGCCGGATTCCATCACGGATGAATGCCCCGACACCGCGCTCATCACGCCCGCCGCACCCAGCCGTCCGCAAAATCTAATCTTCAAGCCGCACGCCTCTGGCAAAAGTGAGTTTCCCGGACTGCACCGCCTAGAACAACAATCTGAACGCGGCAAACTGCTGCACTTCTTCGGCAACCACGAACTGCTCGCCACCGAACTCATGGCGCTCGTGCTGCTAAAATTTCCTGATGCGCCCGCCGCCTTCCGCAAAGGCGTTTACCAGACGCTCAAAGACGAACAGGAACACACGCGCCTCTACATGGAACGCATGAAAAGCTGCGGCGTGGAGCTGGGCGATTTTCCGGTGAGCGGTTATTTCTGGCGTTGTATCGCGCCGATGGAACATCCGATTGATTACGTCGCCGGCCTTTGCCTCACGTTCGAGCAGGCGAATCTGGATTTCGCGCGCCAGTTCTCCCGCAGCTTTGCGACCGTGGGTGACGCGGACACGGCGAAGCTGCTGGAAAAAATTTACCGCGATGAAATCGGCCACGTCGCCTACGGTTTGAAATGGTTTCGCCGCTGGAAAAATCCGAGTGAGTCCGATTGGGAAGCCTTCTGCCACACGCTGAAATTTCCGCTTTCACCGCAGCGCGCCAAAGGACTTTCGCTGAATGTCGAAGGCCGCCGCGCCGCCGGGCTGGATGCGGAATTCATCGCCGAGCTGAATGTCTATTCCCAATCCAAAGGCCGCACGCCGAGCGTTTATGTTTTCAATCCGTTCGCCGAGGGCCGCATCGCCGAGGGAAAAACTTTTAATCCCACCAAGCATCAGGCACAGCTCGCGCGCGATTTGGAAAACCTGCCGCAGTTTTTGTGTCGTCAGGACGACATCGTGTTGGTGAATCAAAAACCGTCCGTGGTATTTTTGAGTCGCATC
>JBEEMY010000398.1:0-3159 GCA_041192415.1 Verrucomicrobiota bacterium
TGTTTGCGTGTCATGTGGTCAACAGTGGAAGTAATGGTTAATTTGGTGGATAATTTGGCAAAATCTTAACCAACTTCAATTACACACACCGCGCGGCCGCTATCCAATCGGTGTGCCCTAATACGTTAGCCACGAGTCTGCCTGCGCAAAAATCAACGGAGCGAAGCAAGCGAGGCTCGCTGCGATTTTCGATTTTGAGTTGTATGTTTTTCTCATGGCGGTTATGCGGGGGTGGTGTGCCGCCATCAAGGGGGTTAGAATCTGAAAATACTCTTCGGGGTGAACTGACTGGAATGCACAATGTGGTTTGCCTGATGGCAATAGGGCGTGGGGTTTTCATTCGTGCTTGGAGTTACGCTAGCGCGGAATCACAATTAGGGGTAGTCCCCAAACCTAGTCACCGTTCTCCAACCTGAATAGGGGACGCTTCGCATAACTTGGCCACCAGCATGGTGGTTTCAAAACAGAAGCTGTGCTCACAAAAAAGAAGATGGAACCACCAAGTCGTTCAAAGTTGAATTTTCGCCCGTGCAACCGGCGGCGCTTTATGCAATATTTCGGGACGCAAACATTACCCTCTTCAACAATCCGGGACGATAAATTCATCCCGTGGCGGCGGCGTCACCAATTGGTGGCAATTATTTTTTTACTGGCTTTGGGTGTGACGGCAGCCCCGGTTATCGTCCTTGGAGGTGCGTTGCCCGAGCACAAAGACGAGCCGCTCGATTATTCCACAACTTCTGACAACCTGCTCAAATTGATGGGTGATTGGATTTGGGATGACAAGGTATTTGACGGACAGACCTGCCAGCTTTGGCAAGCATTTGATGTCCCGTCCAACAGTAAAGTCATCAATGCCAGAATACTGCTGACTGCTGATAATGAATTCACCCTTTTCTTCGATGGTCGCGAGATTGGCCACGGCGCAGAGTGGCGCGAACTGTTCGACTATAATCTCACACTCCTGATGTCTCCCGGTCGGCATGTTCTGGCTGTCAAGGCGCTCAACCCAAGCGGACCTGCCGGAATGCTTTTGGGAATGCGGATTGAACTGGCCAGCGGCCAATTGGTTGAAATCAAGTCCGATCAGCGCTGGAAAATCGTTCCCGATGAAGCAAAAAGCTGGAAAGAAATGACCGCGGCACCGACCGGTTGGGCTGCGGCTAAGCGTATCGCCGCGTTAGGGGATTTGCCTTGGTGGACAACACCCGTGAATGTGAACCCCATGCTGACACTGGTGCCGATCAAAATATTTTTCTGGCAAACCGCTTGGTTCCAAGTTCCGTTCTTGATTGTGTGCGGATTGATTGCGCTGACGATTTTTTTTCTAGCCGCACAGTTGGCGCTCCATCAAAAAGAACATTGGCTGTTGCAACGGGAGCGCGCCCGCATCGCCATGGATATTCACGATGACATTGGTTCACGCATGACCCACTTGGTGCTCAACGGCGAAGTGGTCCAAGATGAATTGCCGACCGACTCAAAAGCGCGCGACCAACTGGAACAGATCTGTGACGACGCTCGCGGCGTGCTCTCAAGCATTGACGAGATCCTCTGGACGCTCAATCCGCGCCGAGATACCCTGCAAGACTTTGCCGACTATGTTTGTGATTATGCGCAAAAATTTCTCGGCCCGGCGGACATCGAATGTGTTTTTGAAGTGGACTCCGAGACATTGAATGCGGCGGCCGATCTTCCCCTGCGCCGAAGCCTTCTGATGGCCATCAAGGAAACCCTGCACAACACCGTGAAATATTCCGGAGCCACGGAATTGCGGCTGCAAATCGGACGCCAACGGCAGAGTCTCGTGGTCGTGGTCCAAGATAACGGACGCGGTTTTGATTCGGCATCCATCCGGCCGGGCCGCAATGGTTTGAGCAACATGTCGCGGCGGATGCGAGAATTGGGCGGGAGCTGCAACGTCTCCAGTGAGACTGGCAAAGGTTGCCGGATTGAGTTTTGCATCCCTCTTCGAAGTCCCCGCCGCCTTTCATTGTCCTGGATATGGCGTCGCAAACAACGCGTTGCAACCACGAACAAGAACCTCAATCCGAACCCAGATAAAGATTCAAACCCGCAGCCACATTGAACATTATTTGCCTATGATCCGCCCTGATGATTTAAGCACCAAGCCCGCCAGTAAAAAAAATCTAGTCACACCCTCGCGCCAGCAGCCTATCAAGGTGGCTTTGGTGGAGGATCAAACCAAGGCGCGCGAAAACTGGACCCGGCTCATCAATTCATTTCCTGATTTCACCTGCGTCTGCTCTTGCTTGAGCGCGGAAGAGGCGCTGGCGACCATTCCCCTCAAGTTGCCGGATGTGGTCTTGATGGATATTTTTCTGCCCCGCATTTCCGGCATCGAATGCACGGCGCGGCTGAAAGCGCAAATGCCCGAAATCCAAATCGTCATGCTTACCGCGATGGACAATCAGGAGTTATTATTCATGGCACTGGAAGCCGGCGCTGACGGTTATTTGTTGAAGCGCACCAAGCCGTCTGACTTGCGTCAAGCCTTGCTGGATGTGCTGGGCGGCGGCGTGCCGATGACCAGTCAAATCGCCCGCCGCCTCATTCAATCGTTCCGAAAAACCGCCAAGAACACTGAAGAATCCCTGCACCTTTCAGCTAGAGAAGAGCAAGTCTTGCAACTTGTCTCCAAAGGACACTCCAACAAACTGATCGCCGACAAGCTGGAGATGAACTATGAAACCGTTTGCACCCACCTGAAGCGGGTGTTCAAAAAATTGCATGTAAATTCCCGAACCGAAGCCGCGATTCATTATATCAATTCCAAAATGTCCGAGCAACGCCCCGATGGCGATGAGGAGTGAACCGCATCATCAGTCGCGCGGCAGACAGTGATGTGATTATTTGCGCTGCCTCTAACTTCTAATCACGGAGCTTTCTTCAGGCCTTCCCACCGCACCACCCAGTTACCGTCGTCAGGAAAACCAGGCGCATGCCTGCCTACCGGAGCACCGTCCCAACCAGCGGCCATCAATGCCGTGGCATACAACACGCCACCGTTGCCGGGTAGATACAAGGGCAACGTCGGACCACCTTGCGGGTTATGACCATTGACCAGATAAGTGTTCTTGGGCTTATTCATAAGGAGTGCTTGGATGGCCATTTCACCTTCGCCCAGCCGCGCCGCCG
>JBEEMY010000399.1:0-3655 GCA_041192415.1 Verrucomicrobiota bacterium
GTATCACATCAGCGGCACGGCGGTTTCCTTCGGTGCCTTGTCCGGCGGCTCGCTCTCGTATATGAGCGGCTCGGCGTGGACGGTCGGCGCGAAAAATACGGACGCGACGTTCGCTGGAAAAATTGCCAGCAGTTCCATCACGAAAGTCGGCACGGGCGCGTGGACACTCACCGGCTCAAATTATTTTACCGGCACCACGACGGTGAGTGGCGGCACGCTCTTCGTCAACGGCGACAATCATTCCGCCAGCGGCGCGGTGAGCGTCGGCGCGGCTGGCACGCTCGGCGGCACGGGCGTCCTCGGCGGCGCAACGACGGTGAACGGAAAAATTTTCCCCGGCAGCAACAGCATCGGCACGCTGACCTTCAGCAATAATGTGACCATCGCCAGCAGCGGCACGGCGTTTATTGAAATCAATCGCACCGCTGGCACACGCGATTTAGTGAACGCCAGCGGCACGATGACTTATAGCGGCACGTTGCAAGTGACGAACCTCGCGGGCACTTTGGCGAACGGCGACAGCTTCAAAATTTTCAACGGCGCTACTTACGGCGGCCTCTTCGCCTCGAAAATTTTACCTGCGCTCAACGCCGGACTCATCTGGGACACGAGCGCGTTGACGACGAGTGGCACGATCAGCGTGGTGATTTCCAACGGCGTGCCGACCGGCCCGAAGACGCTCGTCTGGCGCGGCGACGGCGCGGCGAACGCGTGGGACATCAACGGCACGGCGAACTGGATGGATGCCGGGAACGCCGCGAATTATTTCACCAACGGCGACTTCGTGAATTTCAATGACGTTGGCTCGAACAACGTGCCGGCCTATTTGCAAACCTCCGTCGCGCCCGGCTCCGTCAGCATCAACGCGACAAAAGATTTTGTCCTCTCCGGCAGCGGTTCAATCAATGGCACCAATGGTTTGGTGAAATCCGGCGGCGGCACGTTCACGCTGATGACCACGAACGGCTACACCGGCGCGACGACGATTTCCGACGGCACGTTGCGTTTGCTCTCGCTCGGCAGCGGGCTCGCGCACCGCTGGAGTTTTAACAACAGCCTCGCCGATTCCATCGGTAACAGCGCGGCAACCATCGTGGACGTGGGCGCGAATAACGTGACGCAGGGCGCAAATTCCGCGACGCTCGCGGGCGGCACGCGGACGACGAGCGATTACATCAGCCTCGGCACAAATTTATTTCCGAACACGACCGCGCCGGTGACGCTGGAAATTTGTGCCACGCAAAACGCGGTGCAAAACTGGTCGCGGATTTTTGATTTCGGCGCGTCCACCGCCGAAAATATTTTGATGAGCTGGTCGCAGGCAACCACTCTGACCACCGACCGCGTGGAATGGAAGGATAGTTCCACCGCCACGGCGGACAACACTTGCCAGCCTTACACCCTCGGCACAGAATTTCATATCGCACTGGTCATCGAGCCCGGCGCAGGCGCAGGTGGCACTACCCGCGTGACCTGGTATCGCGCAGCTTCGACGAACAGCACGCTCGGCGCAGCGCGCGGCACGACCAATTCCGCCAACACGCTCGTCAGCTTCGTGAACACGAATTGCTGGCTGGGCCGCTCCGAATACACCGGCGACAACACCGCGAGCGCCACCTACAACGAAGTCCGCCTCTGGAGCCGCGCGTTGTCCGCTGCGGAATTGCAAACCCTGCACACGAACGGCGCGGATGCCGGATTGAATTCTGCCCTGCCCGCAAACACCGTCGTCAATTTGAGCGGCGCGACGGGAATTCTTGATTTGCAAAACGGCGGCACGCAAACCATCGGCTCGCTCGCGGGCGCGGCGGGCAGTGAGGTGAAATTAACTTCCGCCTCGCTCATCGCGGGTGGAAATAATTCCTCCACGACGTTCGCCGGTTTCATCAGCGGCACGAACAGCTTCACGAAAGTTGGCGGCGGCACGTTGGAATTGTCCGGCGCAAACACGCACACCGGCGGCACGACCTTGAGCAACGGCACGCTGCTCGTGAACGGCAGCCTCACGGGAATCCTGAACGTCAAAGGCGGCACGCTCGGCGGCAACGGTGGCATTGGCGGCACCACGGTCATCGCCAGCGGCGCGACGCTCGCGCCGGGCAATTCCATCGGCACGCTGACGTTCAGCAATTCGCTCACGCTCGCGGCGGGCAGCACGAACATTTTTGAGATCAACAGCGACACGCTGGAAACCGATGACGTCATCATTTCCGGTGCGCTCACCAACGGCGGCACGCTCATCGTGACGAACCTCGGTGCGACGCCGCCCGTGTCCGGCAGCAGTTTCAACCTGTTCACCGCCGCGAGCCGCAGCGGCTCGTTCAGCAAATTTGTTCTGCCTGCCCTGCCCTTCGGCCTCGGCTGGGTGACGAACGGCGTGGTGACGAACGGAACTTTGGCGGTCGTAACCTGGACGCGTCCGGCCATCGGCACGATTTCCATCTCGGGAACAAGCCTGACGTTGAGCGGCAGCAGCGGCGTGGGCAACGCGCCGTTCTACCTGCTCGGCGCAACGAACCTCACGACCCCGCTGGCGAATTGGTCGGTGCTGCTGACGAACCAGTTTGACGTGAACGGCAATTTCAATTTCACCAACGCGCTGGATGCCAACTGGCCGCAGGGTTTTTACCGACTACAGATCCCGTAAGACATTTGAACCGGAGCGGACGGAGAGAACGGAGAACTGAATTTCAGGTTTCACATTTCCGGCTTCGTGCCTGCCTCTGTTTCCTCCGTTCGCTCCTGTAAAATTCAATTCCCCCGCCGCACCACGCTGTCGCGTTGCGCCCAGTCGGAGTTGAGATTCGGAAAATCCAGATTGTAATTCAGTCCCCGGCTCTCCGGTCGCATCAACGCGCACTGCACAATCAATTCCGCCACCGTCGCGATGTTGCGCAACTCCAGCAGGTCGGCGGTCACGTTGAAGTTCCAATAGTAGTCGTGGATTTCCTCCTGCAAATTCGCGATGCGCTTCTGCGCGCGCTGCAGCCGTTTGTTCGTCCGCACGATGCCGACGTAATCCCACATCAGACGACGGATCTCATCCCAGTTGTGCGACACGACGACCAGCTCGTCGGCATCCGTTGCGCTGCCCGACTGCCACAGCGGAATTTTCAAATCTGTTTTCGCGCGCGGCGCGGAAAGAATTTTCTCCGCCACCGTGCAAGCCGGTGCAGGCGACTTCGCCCACGGCATAGAGACCGGCGATGTCCGTCTCGCCGTCCACATTCGTCACCACGCCGCCGCACTGATAATGCGCTGCTGGGACAACGGGAATCGGCTCCTTGGTGATGTCAATGCCGTAGCGCAAACACGTCTGGTAAATGTTTGGAAAGCGTTCGATGATGAACTTCGCCGGCTTGTGCGTGATGTCCAGATTCACATGATCCGCGCCGGACTTTTTCATCTCGCTGTCAATCGCCCGCGCCACGATGTCGCGCGGCGCGAGTGATTTCAGCGGATGGCAGGCGTCCATGAATTCGCGCCCGTCGAGCGTTTTCAGGATGCCGCCTTCGCCGCGCACCGCCTCGCTGATGAGAAAGGATTTTGCCTTCGGATGATACAGGCACGTCGGATGGAACTGCACGAACTCCATGTCCGCGATGCTCGCGCCCGCGCGATACGCCATCGCCACGCCGTCGCCCGTCGCGATGTC
>JBEEMY010000400.1:0-3148 GCA_041192415.1 Verrucomicrobiota bacterium
TCAAGCTGGCGGACGTGTTTCTCGCCGCTGAATTCCTCGCCCAAATCGTAGCTCGGAAAAACCAGCGCGCCGCCGGCGTGTTCTTCTTCACAGTTGCCGAACAGATTCGCCGCGTAACTGATCTGCGTCTTCACCTCTTTCTTGCAGTAGCCGTAATAGTTATCCGCGATGATGGTGACGATGACCCCGTGTTCATCGCGGCAAGTGATCTTGAACGCGCCGCCGTTATTGTAAATTTCATCTTCCTTTTTCCAGCACATCCCGTCGCGGCGCTGGCGTTCGGTGGCTTGGTCAAAGTGCGGCAGACCAACGGATTTCTTCGTAGCCTTCACCAGATGTGGCGCGAGGATGACGCAACCGGTGTGGCCGCTCCAATGTTCCGTGTCGAGCGCGGAATCATTCTCCGGCAGCAACGGGTCGCCGGCGTTGCCAAAAATGCTTTCAATGAAATCCAGATTGCTCACGAGATTTCCGGGAACAAAGAAACGCACCTCCATGGACTTCTCCGCCGTGAATCCCGGCACGGCAGGGCAGACGAGCGGACGAATCAACAGCGAAACAAAACAATCCGCCGGCTTTGGCTGTGTGGAAGTAAACGGCAGTTGCATGATTTCGCGCGGCGGCGTCAGCGCAAGCGCGAGCAGTTTGGCGAAGGTGACTTTCGGCACGCCCAGCTTGTCATCGGGAATCGGCAGGCCGCCCTCGGTGACGTGGAAAATTCCCTGCGTCGTGCGGCGGTCGCTGCGCGGATTGTGCAGCACGCCGTTGGCGACGCGGAACGAATTCAGAATCGTGGAGGAAAATTCATCGCGGTCAATCGGCAGCGACAGCACGCGCGCCAGTCCGGGGCGGTCCAGTGTAAATGTGCGCGACGGCAGCTTCGGCACCGGCACGGACTGGAAATAATCATGGAGAAAATTTTGGATGCGCGCGTCCGGCGGGCAGAGGTATTGGCCGAGCAGCCGGTCCTTTTCACGCGATGCGCCAGCCATGGCCGCCGCGATTTCGGCGAACTCGGTGTCGCCCTTCAGCGGCACCGGCGCGCAGCCGATGTGCGCGAGCTTGACGTTGATGTGCGCAATCAGATGCGCGGGCAGATTGGATGCAGTTTGGCTGTTCATGGTAAATTATTCCGTCGGGGAACCAAAATCCTCGCCGATAAAATGCCTTGTGACCGGCGGTGCGTAAATAAATTTCGTGCGCCGCCCGCGCGACAATCAAAAGGCGATTCGTTTAAAATTCCGCGATGTCTGGTTTGCGAACAAAGCCGACGGGCGGGGAAAACTCGGTTGCGCGCATTTTTCAATTTCATTTTCCCTACAACCTGCGCTAGAGTTGCCCCATCAAAACCTCGACGAGCATCAAGTTTTGGGGCGTGCGCGGCTCAATTCCCACTCCGGGACGCGGCACTGTCCGTTACGGTGGCAATACCTCCTGCGTCGAAATCCGCAGCGGGCGCGACATCATCATCCTCGATGCTGGAACCGGCCTCCGCAAACTCGGCATCGCGCTGCTCGAAGAATTCAAGACCAAGCCGCTCAATCTCACCCTGCTCATCTCGCACACGCATTGGGATCATATCCAGGGCCTGCCGTTTTTCGCGCCCATCTACGAATCCCGCTGTCACCTGCGCGTGCTCGGCAGCGAAGGTGCACGCACCCGGCTCGAATCCGCCCTCACCGGCCAGATGGAAAGCACTTATTTTCCCGTGCCGTTCGCCAAGCTGCCCAGCAACATCGAGATTGAGGAATTGCGCGACTTCAATTTTGCCGTCGGCTCCACGCTCGTCAGCGCGCACCGCGCGAATCATCCCGGCTTCACCGTCGGCTACCGGCTGTTTTCGCCCGATGGCGTGATTTGTTTTTTCCCCGACACCGAGCCGCGCAAAGGCGGCGACGACCGGGAAATGATTGATTTCATCCGCGAGGCCGACGTGCTCATTCTGGATTCCCAATACGATCGTGAAGAATATAAAACCCACACCGGTTGGGGTCACGGCTGCGTGGATGATTCCGTGGCGCTCGCGCTGAAAGCCAGCGTGAAAAAACTCGTCCTCTTCCACCACGACCCGGATCACGACGACAAAAAAATTGATTCCTTCGTCAGCTACGCGCGTCGCCTCGTGAAAAAAGCGGGCAGCAAAATGAAAGTGGAAGCCGCACGCGAAGGTTTGGTCATCCCAGTCACGGGAAAATAAGTTCAATTTCCGTAATTGAACGGGTCGCTCAACTTCACGTCGTTCGCCAGATTCGTGTCCGTCAGCGTTTTGAGGAACGCCACGAGTGCCGCCTTCTGATCCGCCGTAAGATTTAGCCGCAACGCGCTGTTGCCGCCCGCCGCGCGCAACGGCGGCGTGAGGTTCGCGTTGAAGACCACGCCGGAATTATAGAACTCCACCACCTGCTCCAGATTTGTGAACCGTCCGTCGTGCATATACGGCGCGGTCAGCTCGATGTTGCGCAGCGACGGCACTTTGAATTTTCCCATGTCCCCCGCGTTGCCCGTGATGCCGCCGATGCCCGTGTCCACATACGGAAATTCCAGCCCGTTGTTATCAATGCCGAGCGTCTGCACAAAATTATCCGTGGTGTGGAACAGCGCGCACGTCGCCCGGTTTCCGTTCAGGCCGAAGAAAATCTGCCGCCCGGTATTTTCCTGCGCGGTGAAGTTCGCAAAACTATTCGTCAGCCCGATGTCGTATTTGGAACTCGTCGTGACAATGGAGCGAACGAACTGCGCAATCGCGCGGCTGATGCGGTTCGTATCAATGCCCGTCGTGCCGAAAGCTTTTGCGAAAAGATTCGTGTAGAAAGGCTCGGCCGCCAGCCGGTTCGTCAGGGCTTCGAGCGTCATGCCCATCTCAATCGGATTTTGGATCGGCTTCAACGTCTGTTCTTCCAGCGACGCCGCGCGTTCATCCCAGAAAAATTTTTTGCGCTGATACCATCGCGCATTGCTCAAGCCCATCGAGTTTCTTGTGCCCACGCTGCCGTCAAAGCCCACGCTAAACTGGCGTGGATCGGAAAAGCCGTGCGCCTGCTGATGACACGAGGAACAGGAAACCGTCTGGTTCGTCGAAAGTCGCCGGTCGTAAAACAACACGCGCCCCAACGTTGCGCCCCAATCGGTGTTGGTGTTGTTCGCGGGC
>JBEEMY010000401.1:0-3136 GCA_041192415.1 Verrucomicrobiota bacterium
GTCCCATTGCCCTGTCTTGCCGCCGCGTTGTGGGGTTCGCTGTGTATGTTACTGCGGTGGTTTATCATAGACCCATCGGTTGATTGCGGATGTTTGGGCTGGCTAGCCAAGCCAAGCCAAATCACGAATTTAGTTGGCGGCTTGCTGGCGTTGATAATTGCCGTAGGAGGGTGGACGGCGCTTTGGATAACCTGGCGCAATGCCGGGCAACGTGCGGCGTTACCCGTGCCAGTGGAAGATTGAGCGCAATACATTTTTGCCATTTGCCAAATTTTTCAGCGCAGGCTAATTTTCTACCGCCATGAGCACACTGGTTGAAATTCAAGATGCCGTTGCCCATCTGCCAAACAACGAGCGGAAAGCGCTGCAACTTTGGCTCAACTCCCAAGCTGAACCGGAGCTGTCAGCGCAAGAAGACCAACGCCTGCTGCGGTCGCTGGATGAAGCCGTGCGGGTCATTGATGCTGGCCAAGGCGTGCCAATAAATGATGTCCGCAAACAGGTGGCTTCATGGGCTGCAAAATAATTTTCTCGCCGCAGGCAATCACGGACTTGGCGGAAGTCGTTCACCACATTGCCAAAAATGATCCTGCTACTGCCGCGCGCGTCGGCAATGAACTGATTGACCGCGTAGAAATTCTGGAAAACTTTCCGTTGCTGGGCGCGCCGTATGCCAAGCGGCCGGATGTGCGTAAACTGGTTTCGCGGCCTTACCTCATTTTCTACCGCTTTCGCAAACAGGAAAATACCGTGGACATCTTGCGTTACTGGCACGGTGCACGAACTGAACCGGGGGTTGCGCTCGCTTAAATAAATTCAAGCACCGCCAGACTTGTCGTGCTGGTGGAGAAGTGTCGTGAGTTGCCTCTGCCCGCGCTCGAAGCGCTGGCCAGCTGACCGCTCACCGGGATTTTTTTGATTTGAAACAGAGTAGCGCGCTGTTAAACCAATGCGATGACAGGTTCACCGCGCCACTGGCGCATCGTCCATTCTGAAAGTTCCCTGGGCTGGGGCGGGCAGGAGCATCGCGTGATGGCCGAGCTGGTTGGTTTTCAAAAACGCGGCTGCGCGGTCTGGCTCATCGCCCCGCGTGAGAGCGTAATTTTTCAGCGCGCGGAAAAACTGGGCATCCCGACCGTCACCGTCGAATTCAAAAAGTTTTCTTTCCTGCCAAACATCCTCCGCCTTGCGCGCTGGCTCCGGCGCGAACGCATCGAAGTGCTCAACCCGCACAGCTCGCGCGATGGCTGGGTGCTGGGGTTCGCTGGCCGCCTCGCGCGCGTGCCGTTCATCGTCCGCACCCGGCACATTGACGTGGATTATCCGAACGCGTTCACCAGCCGGATTGTTTTCACCAAGCTCGCCGACCATGTGCTGACCACGAGCGACAAAATCACTCGCCACTTCCAGAAAATTTTTCAACTGCCAGACAGCCGCATCACCACGCAACCAACGGGGATTGATTTGGAATTATTTTCGTCTGAAGGAAGCCGCGCGGAAATACCGGGGAAAATTTCCGGCACGCCGCTGGTGGGCATGGTTTCCGTGCTGCGTTCTTGGAAAGGTCACGCCACCTTTCTCGAAGCCGCCGCGCATTTGAAAGCCGCCGGTTTCAACGCGCGCTTCGTCATCGTTGGTGAAGGGCCGTCGGGCGAACGCATTCGGGAAAAATGCGCCAGCCTGCAACTCGGCGACACCGTTACGTTCGCCGGTCATCGCGAAGACGTGCCCGCCGTGCTGCGTGCGCTGGATGTATTATGCATTCCCTCCACCAAACACGAGGGCGTGCCGCAGATCGGCTTGCAGGCGCTCGCGTGCAAAACTGCCGTCGTCGGCAGCGACGTGGGCGGCATCCCGGAAATCATTCGCCCTAGCGAGACGGGTAAAATTTTTCCCGCGAACGATGCCAACGCGCTCGCCAACGCCATCCGCACCACGCTGGCTGAAACGGAGTCCACTCACACCTTGAAAGAAAATGGCCGCGCGTTTGTGGAAAAGAATTCCGGCATCGAGCGGATGCTCGACAATCTGGATGCGCTCTACGCACGCCACATTTCTGCCTGAATTTTCCCGCAATGAAACTTGCGCTTATCCGCCGACAATTCACCGCCACCGGCGGCGCGGAACTGTATCTCCAGCGCCTGCTTGGTGCGCTCGCGGCGCGCGGGCATGAATTGCACCTCTTCGCCGAGATGTGGGACGGTGCGCCGGCCAACGCAGAATTGCATCGCGTGGAAATTTCCGCGCCGCGCGCCACGCGCTACCCGCGTTTCGCGGCGGCGGTGAAGGAAAAGCTCGCGCGCGAAAAATTTGACTGCGTGTTCAGCCTTGAACGCACGGTGCAACAGGATGTTTATCGCGCGGGCGACGGCGTCCACCGCGTCTGGCTACAACGGCGGAAGGAATTTTCTCCGTGGTGGAAACAACCGCTGGTCGGGCTGGGCGCATTCCACAAAAATCTGCTCGCACTGGAAGCACAGACCTTCGATCCTAAAAATACGCGGCATGTCATCGTGAATTCCGAAATGGTGCGGCGCGAGATTCTGGAAAACTTTTCCTATCCGGCAGAGCGGATTCATCTTGTCCGCAACGGCGTGGACGTGGCGCGGTTCCAGCGCGGCAACCGCGCAGCCACCCGCACGCGGCTGGGCGTGGCGGATGATGAATTCCTGCTGCTCTTCGTCGGCTCCGGCTGGGAGCGCAAAGGACTCGACTTCGTGCTGCGCGCCTTTGAACAACTGCGCGCCAAAAACTCCAAGCTCAAGCTCGTCGTCGTCGGCAAAGACCATCCGCCTGCGTCCATCCCGGCGGGCGTGATGTTTCCTGCGCCGGTGCGCGATCTGGAAAATTTTTACGCCGCCGCCGACCTATTCGTGTTTCCGCCGATCTATGAGCCGTCCGCCAACGTTGTCATCGAGGCGCTCGCGGCGGGATTGCCAGTCGTTACTTCCGCCAACAATGGCGCGGGTGAAATCATTTCTGAAGACGTGACCGGAAATGTCGTCCGTGAATTCTGGCAGCCGGAAATTTTGGCGGCGGCCATCCAAAAATGGATTGCCGCGCCGCGCCGCGTGACGCCAGACTTGCCGTCGCTCGCGCTCGAACGGAATGTTTCCGAAACGCTCGCCGTGCTGGA
>JBEEMY010000402.1:0-3133 GCA_041192415.1 Verrucomicrobiota bacterium
TGAGAAACCATGGGTTTCGCAAATTCGGTATCGAAACCGACAAATTCAAAGCGAACCTCCCGCTGACAGAAATCTTGCCCTTCTTCATGCCAGATGGATGGTTCTATCGGAATCAACTTTTCATCGCGAAGGCTCAAGAGCAATTAAGCCATACCGTGGTTCAATCCAATCATCTGTTCGCCCCAAAAATCCATGCGGATGTCGCCAACCAAATATCCGCAACACCGAAACGCCCTTGGAACACCATCGCCCTGAAATGGTCCTCACTAGGGACAGGCGGACGCAAATTTGCTCGCGCACAAGCAGCCATTGATCTGGCCCAAACTGCCTGCGCCTTGGAGCGTTTTCATATCGCGAATGGCGCATACCCAGAAACCCTTGAAGCCCTTCAACCGGAATTCATCAAAACTGTCCCCAATGACATCATCGGCGGCAAACCTCTATGTTATCACCGCAAGAGCAAAGACCAATTCGTTCTATACTCTATCGCTTGGGATGCAACCGACGATGGTGGAGTGGTCACTTTAAGAGAAGGTTCACATTGGGACGGTAATCAGTGGGCTCATGATCCAAGCGACTGGGTCTGGCAGTATCCTGCGCAATAAAAACTGCTTTCATTTGAACCTTTCCTCGCCTCGCCCATTCCACTTGATGAAAATGCCGGAAGTGGCCGAACACGAACAACTGCCCGTAGCCCAAGCCCGTGCGGGTGAACCTGCCGCGTGGGACGCACTCTTTCGGCGATATCAACTGCCGCTTTATGTTTACGTCTTTGAACTCGTCCGCGACGAACAGGCCGGTCTCGACATCGTGCAGGAAACTTTTATCGCCGCTATCAAACACCTCGGCAGTCTGCGCGAGGACAGTAAATTTGGAAGCTGGCTCTTCGGCATCGCGCACCAGAAAGTCATCCAACACTGGCGTAAGCGGCGGGAAGTTTTGTTTGATGAAATCCCTGAATCACCGGACGGATTGGAAGACAGCCCGGACGATTTACTCATCCAGCGCGAACGGGAAACTGAATTTATGAATCTGCTGAACCAATTGCCTTTGCCCCAGCGCTCCGTCTTGTTACTGCACTTTGTCGAGGATTTCTCGCTCGAAGAAATTTCCCGCATCACGGAGGCGCAGCTTGGCACGGTGAAGTCACGGTTGCACTACGCCAAGAAATCTTTGCGAAAATTACTGGAGGAAAAGAAATGAAAACGCCGCGCGAAGTTTTACTCGCGCACCATCAAGCCGCTGCGCCAAAGCTCGACGCCATCCGTCAATCTACAGTCGCAGCAATGACCGGCCATCGCAGCACGGCGAACAGCACCGCCACCACCACCCTCTTCCAAACGCTCTGGCAGGAATTGATTTTGCCCAGCCGCCGTCTCTGGAGCGGTTTGGCAACGGTCTGGCTGTTGATTCTCGCCGTCAACCTCGCGCAGCACGACCCGTCATCCGCCGACAAAATGGTCGCATCCGCCCCGGCGATGATGAGCTTCCGCGAGCAGCAACGCTGGATGACCGAACTCTTCGCCGACCGTTCCATGCCGGTGGAGGCAGAACCGCCAAAAACATTTTCGCCCAAGCCGCGCACGGAAAAATTTCAAACCTTTAACGTATGAACGAAAAACCGAAACGGAAACTTGTCTGGCGTCTGCTGCGCTGGGGACTGATTGGCCTTGCGATACTCATCACGCTGGCGGCACTGCTCGTCACCGAGGAAAACTGGCGCGGCAAGCGCGCATGGGAAAATTACCAGCGTGAGTGGACAGCGAAGGGTGAGAAATTTGACTGGCAATCATTTGTCCCGCCAGCCGTGCCGGACGATCAAAATTTTTTTACCGCCCCCGTTTTTACCAATATATTCAATGATAAAATCAAGATGACGCCGTATGGCAACGACGGCGGCCCTGATTTCCATCTGGATGCCAGCCGGAGCGGTTATGCGATTTATCGGATGCAAATGACTGATTTGACGGCGTGGCAAACTTATTATCGCAATCCCACGAATTTTCACACGGTTGTTGGATTTGTCATGACTAATGGCGTGATGATTGAACAAACCAATTTGCTTAATCATGCGACCGATGAATTTCCCATCGCACCAAAACCGCAAACATCGGCAAAAGATGTTTTGCTGGCCTTGAGCAAATATGATTCAGCGGTCGAAGAATTGCGGCAGGCCAGCGAGCGTCCTTATGCCAGTGTTCCGTTGGATTACGGACGCGGCTTTGATGCCGTGCCGCCGTTGATACCATACTTGGCTGCACTCAAGCGCTGCACTCAATTACTGCAACTACGCGTCACCGCAGAATTGGCCGATGGCCAAAGCGCCAAAGCGCTGGACGACATGAAACTATCATTGTATCTGAATAATTCGCTTCACAGTTCGCCGTTTCTGATTTCACACCTCGTGCGCATCGCGATTATCGCCATTGACATCCAGCCGATTTGGGAAGGTTTGGCGGAACATAAATGTTCAGATGAACAACTGGCCACACTCGAATTGGAATTGGGAAAGCTGGATTTTCTGGCGGATTATCAAGCTGTCATGCGCAGTGAATGCGCTGCTTCGATTGCCAAAATCGATGACTGGCGGCAACATCGCAACGACGTTGTATTAATGTCTTTCGACAGCAACATGGAAAACAATGACGAAAAAAGCATTTGGAATAAAATTTCACATACAATGAAAGCTGGCGGCCTTTATTTGATGCCGAGCGGTTGGTTTTATCAAAACGAAATAGCCATTGCGCAGATGCATCAAAATTGGAGCGTAAGGATGGTAAATGCGGAGCAAGAAATCGTTTCACCAAAAATAATTCAGCAAGCCAATTTATCCGCTGGCAACACACACACATTGCCTTGGAACATTTTCGCCCATCAACTATTGCCAGCTATTGGTGCGCTCACAAGAAAGGCGTCCCAGATACAGGGTCAGGTGAACTTGGCACGGGTGGCCTGCGCCTTGGAACGCTACCGCCTCGCGCACGGAAATTATCCGGAAACGCTTGCCGCACTCGCGCCGCAGTTCATTGGCACGCTGCCGCATGACATCATCAACGGTCAGCCGTTACATTATCACCGGACGGAGGATGGAAATTTCATGCTGTATTCAATCGGTTGGAATGAAAAGGACGAC
>JBEEMY010000403.1:0-3128 GCA_041192415.1 Verrucomicrobiota bacterium
CTTAAACATAAACAAAACAATTAAAACGCTATGAAAAAAATACTTTTACTGCCGCTCGCCGTTCTCCCGTTCCTGCTCTCCTCCTGCTCCACCCCGCAACCGCCGCAGGCCTATCACGTCACCGATGATTCCGCGCTCGTCATCTCCGCCATCAACGGCCGCACCAGCCGCATCATCATGCCGACCGCCTCCGGCGAAATCGCCAACGATGAGATTTTGAACACCGCCAAGGCGCTCCCGCAGCACCAGACTGCCGTGGTGATTTTGGAAAATTATTCCGAGGCGCGGGTTGGCGATGAATTCCGCGACCGGGGCACGCCGTGGTTCATCGGGCTGCGCTGCCTCGGCTACGAACACATCGTGTTCCTCCAAGGCAACGGCACGACGAGTCCCGATGGCCTGCTCACGCTCGCCAAATACGACTGAACTTTTCATGGGTTAGGGTTGCGGCCTGCCGGTGCCACTGTTTGGCATCGGCAGGCCGTTTTAATTTTCACAGCCAATTTTTCTTTGCCATTGCCGCGCTGTTTATCCGCCGTATATTGCCGACATAAAATTATGACCCGGCCACAAGTCCTCGACCTTTATTTTCTCGCCGCACGACACCAGCTCATCGAGATCGCCGCCTTCCTTGACCGAGTGGAACGCTCGTCCGGCAAGGATGATTTTCGCGTGAAAAATTTCCGCGCCGCGCTGGGTGAACTCTCCGGCGGCAAGAAGCAAAAAGCCAAACGCGTGCTGCTGGCGTTCAGCGACCCCACCACCAAACCGGTGGCCAAAGCTGCCGGCAAAGGCGCGGTCGGCGCGTGGAATAAAGCCGACTGAAAATCAAATCGTCGTCGCCGCCAGTGTGAGCAGGCGCTCGAACTGCGGCGCCGTCAGCGGCGTCACCGAGAGCCGCGATTGTTTCACCAGCGGCATTGCTTGCAGAAGCTTGTCCGTCTTGATGGTGTCGAGCGTCACAGGAATTTTCAACGGCTTCACCGGAACCAGATCCACGCACGACCAGTCGCCCTCTTCCGCCGTCGCATCGGGATAAAATTCCTTCGCTACACGCGCCACGCCCACGACTTGTTTGTCGGTCACGCTGTGATAAAAGCAAACGAGGTCGCCTTTTTTCATCGCCCGCAGATTGTTCCGCGCCTGAAAATTGCGGACGCCCGTCCACGCCGCTTTGCCATCTTTAACAAATTGCGTCCACGCGTAAGCCGCCGGTTCCGATTTCACGAGCCAGTAATTCATGCCGGAAAGTTAAACTACAAAGCCACGCAGGCACAAAGCTGAAAAGCTGCCGCCCACGCTTCCCGCTTGCCAAATTTCCGGCGCTTGCGCATCGTCACGCCATGGAATCCCACGAACTGCTCCGCGAAATTTTCGATAAGAAAGCGCCCAAAGAAGTTTCCGCCGATCTCTCGCTCTCCACCTCGATGATTTACAAATGGGCGCAGCCAGCGGCCAACGAAGGCGGCATCGAGAATCCGCTCGACCGCATCGAGGCGCTCTACCAAAGCACCGGCGACGCGCGACTCGTGCAATGGATTTGCCAGCGCGCCGGCGGATTTTTCATCCTCAATCCCAAGAACGCGCCGCACCCAACCTTTCTCATTCCCGCCACCAACCAAATCGTCCAGGAATTCGCCGACCTCCTGCAAGTCGTCGCCGCCGCCGCTGCGGACAATCAAATCACGCCTGCCGAAGCCAAACAAATCCGCGCTCGCTGGGAAGAATTGAAATCCGTCACCGAAGGCTTTGTCGCGTGCTGCGAGGAAGGAAATTTCAGCCAGATGAAAAGGGAAACGGCCAAACGGGAGTCGTTAAAAAAGTCGTAGCGCGCTGCGCTGCCTCAAACCCGCTCCAACTTCCCCTGCTGCACTGACCAGCGTTGCAAATTTTTCCCCAGTTCACTCGGCCAATTCTCATCGGTGCAAGTCATGAACACTTGGCCGCTGCTCTTGCGCGCAGATTCCAGCAACGGCAGCAATCCGCTGCGGCGCTTGGCGTCCAGTTCGCCCATCACATCATCAATCAGCAAAATCGGCGGAGAGCCGTGGATGCCCGCAAGGAATTCCGCCTGCGCCATCTTCAACGCAATCGCCAGCGTGCGCTTCTGCCCTTCGCTGCCAAACTGCGCGGCGGATTTCTCGTTCTGCAACAACTGCACGTCGTCGCGATGCGGCCCAACCAGCGTGGCGCGGAAAGTCCGTTCGCGGGAACGTGCCGATGCGAGTTCCACCGCAAAATCATTCTTCACGCTCGGCTGGTATTCGATGCGTAATTCCTCCGCGTCATTTGAGATGCGCCGATACGCGAGCCGCGCGAGCGGAGAAAATTTCGGAACCAACTCGCGGCGGGCGCGGATGATTTCATTGCCGAGCTTCACCATCTCGGCGGAGAAACTTTCCAGCGCAGCCTCGTCCACCGTGCGCTGCTTGAGCAACGCGTTGCGATTGCGGACGGCAATCATGTAACGCTGGAGCAGCGGCAAATAGCCCGGCTGCGTCTGCGCGAGCAACAGATCCAGAAACCGCCGCCGCGCGCGCGCCGTGCCTTTGATGAGTTGCAAATCTTCCGTGCAGAAAACCACCGTCCGCAACGCGCCCAGATAATCCGCCAGCTTTTTCACCGGCTGACCATCGAGCGCGAGTTTCCGTTCGCGCAATGCCCAATACATTTTGATCTCGTGGTCACCCTGCCCCACCACGTTGCCGCCGACGAAATAGCCTTTCGCGCCATGCCGGATCATCTGCGCGCCGCCGACACCACGGAACGAACGCAACGTGGCCATGAGATAAATCGCTTCAAGGATGTTGGTCTTACCTTGCGCGTTATCGCCGAGCAACAGATGGAAGCCGGGCGCAAAATCCACGTCCAACCGCGCGTAGTTGCGGAAGTCTCGGAGACGCAGATGAGCCAGATGCACGCGCGGAAAATAGCCGCAACCAGCGCGTCGGCGAAGTCTTTTCAGTGCCGCTTAATTTTCTCCAGCCGAACGCGGACGCGAGTTTTAATTTTACTCGCCAGAGTGGAAATCTTTTTTTTGGGAACTTCACGTTGCAACAGATACGTTGTGTGCGGAACCGGCGTGCGGGCGAGGTCTTCCGGGGCGGTGTGCTTGCCCGCCACGCCGG
>JBEEMY010000404.1:0-3122 GCA_041192415.1 Verrucomicrobiota bacterium
AATAAGCTGCGCTCGGTGCTGACGACGCTGGGCATCGTCATCGGCATCGTCACAGTCACGCTGATGGGCACGGCGATTCAGGGCGTGAATAATTCCTTCATGGGCAGTATTTCGTCCATCGGCGCGGACGTGCTTTACGTCGAACGCAGCAGTTGGTTCGTCAACTCGCGCGAGGCTTGGATGAAAGTCGCGCGCAACCCGAACGTTTCGCTCGCGGATGCCGATGCGTTGCAACGTCAGATGACGCTGGCACGCGCCATCGCGCCGGTCGCGCAGGATTGGGATACGGTCAAATACCAGAAGCGCGCATCTTCCTCGACCCAGGTTGTCGGCACCACGGAGGGTTATCAATATACCAGTGGCATCGTCATGGCGGAGGGGCGATTTCTGTCGGCAGCGGAATGTGATGGCGGGCGTCCCGTCTGTGTCATCGGCGCAGAACTGGCGACGAATATTTTTCTCAACGCCTCGCCCCTCGGCGAAAAAATCTATCTGGACAAGCACGAGTTTGAAGTCGTCGGCGTGCTGGACAAACAGGGCGGATTCGCGGAACAAGGCGGGGCGGATGACGAGATCATCATTCCCCTACCCCAGTTCACGCGGCACATCTGGGCGAACCCGCCGTTCACGATTCAAGTCAAAGTTTCCAGCCTCGCGCAGTTGCCGGATGCGAAGGAAGAATTGCGCTCCATCCTGCGGCGGTTTCGTCACATCGCGCCCGGCGACGCCGATAACTTTTCCATCAACCAGCAGGATCAGTATCTCGAAATGTTTCACAAAGTGGCGGGAACGATTGCGGCGGTGGCCATTTTTATAACCGGGCTATCGCTGTTCGTCGGCGGCATCGGCATCATGAACATCATGTTCGTATCCGTCGCCGAACGGACGCGCGAAATCGGCGTGCGCAAAGCCATCGGCGCAAAACGGCGAACCATCTTGCTGCAATTTCTCATCGAGGCTGCGTGTATCTGCCTCATCGGCGGCATCATCGCCCTGCTCATCGCCTGGCCGGCCACGTTGCTGCTGAAAAAAGTCATGCCCGCCACGTTGTCACCGCTCATCGTGTGCATCTCGCTTGGTGCGTCAGCAGTAACAGGAATCCTCTCCGGCTTTCTCCCAGCGTGGCGCGCGGCGCGGATGAACCCGGTGGATGCGTTGCGGAACGAATGAAAAATAAATTTCCATTCCTCGCCGAATTCCGCGAGAGCGTTCGCATGGCGCTCGGCGCGATTGTCGCGCACAAGCTGCGTTCGGCGCTCACGCTGCTGGGCGTGCTCGTCGGCGTGTTTTCCATTATCGTGGTGATGACGGCGATGCGCGTGATGCAAAGCAACATTGAACGCCAGTTGAGTTCCCTCGGCAGCACCACCTTCATGATCAAGAAATGGCCGAACACCACGTTCGGCGGCGTGTCGGATAACGACTGGCAAAAATACTGGCGCCGAAAAAACATCACGCTCCAGCAGGCCAAACGACTGGAAGAACGCATCACTATCCCCGCCAGCATCGGCGTGGAGACATCGTTTTGGTCGGGTGAAATCCGCACGCGTTACCGGACGAGTGCGCCGACGGTGAAACTTTATGGCGACACCCCGGGCAGTTTTCCCGCGCACAACTGGGTCGTCGCCGAAGGTCGCGCCCTGATGGATTCCGACGTGGACGGCAACCGCAGCGTCTGCGTGCTCGGCAGCGGACTCGCGACAAATATTTTCCCGAACAGTTCGCCCGTCGGCGAGGATTTGAACATCGGCGGCGTGAATTACACCATCATCGGCGTGCTGGAAGGCCACGGCGGCGCGATGGGCAGCGACCAGAATAATTTTGCCATCTTGCCGATCACCACCGGCATGAACCGCTACGGCGGCTGGAATTTTCGCAGCTTAAACTTGCTCGTCGCCGCGCCGGATCGCGCCAGCTACGAGGCCACGCTCGAAGAAGTGCGTTCAGCACTGCGCGTCATCCGCAAAGTCCCGCCCGGCCAGCCGGATGATTTTGAAATCTCCTCCAACGACTCACTCATCACGCAGTTCAAAAGTTTCACCCGCAATGTTCGCATCGGCGTCACGCTCGTTAGCGCCATCGCGCTGCTCGCCGCCGGCATCGGCATCATGAACATCATGCTCGTCTCCGTCACCGAACGCACCCGCGAGATTGGCATCCGCCGTGCCATTGGCGCCAAGAAGCGGAACATCATGGTGCAATTCATCTTGGAGGCCGTGGTGCTGTGCGAAGTCGGCGGCGCTATCGGCGTGGTGCTCGGCATCCTCGGCGGCAACTGTCTCGCGCTCTACTTGAAGCTGCCGGCGGTAGTTCCCGTGGACTGGGTGGTCATCGGCCTAGCCATCTGCTCCGCCGTGGGAATTATTTTTGGAACCTACCCCGCGTGGAAAGCTGCGAACCTCGACCCAATTGAATCGCTGCGTTACGAATGAGCGGAAACAGTGCCCGGCTGATTCTTCGGCTTAAACTTTTTTAACCGACCACTCGTTCAAGCCGCGCTCGCCGGTGTTTGTCGGTGAATGACCAAGTAGTTCCAACGCCTCGCCGATCAGATAGAGCGAACCCGTGACCACGACAAACGGCTCGTCATTGCAGGCCATCAACGCTTCCGAAAGTTTTTTACAAACGATGACTTCCGCCGACGGATTCGCCGTGTGAAAAGTATTCGCGAGTTTGCTAGCATCCGCCGTTCGCTCGCTAGCGACGGGCACAGTGAAAATTTTTACCGCGAGCGGCGCGAGGATTTTGCACATCGGCTGCCAATCCTTGTCGCCGAGAAAGCCGACGATGAGCGTAGGAGCGACGGCCTCCGGCGCTCCATCCCGCAGCACCGCGCGCAACGCCTCCACGCCCGCGAAATTGTGCGCGCCATCGAGTAAGATTTTTTGTCCGTTGGTTTTTTCAACCAACTGCAAACGTCCCGGCCAGTTCACGTTTGCAAGTCCGGCATGGATTTGTTTTTCGCCAACGGGAATCTGGCTTTGCAAAAATTTTACGGTCGCCAGCGCGAGCGCGGCATTTTGTTTTTGATGTTCGCCAAGCAGCGGCAATTCTGAATTCTGAATTCTGAATTCTGAATTTACTTTCGTGAGCGGTGCATTATTTCCCCGCGCCGTTTTCTC
>JBEEMY010000405.1:0-3120 GCA_041192415.1 Verrucomicrobiota bacterium
GTGGCTGTTCGTGCTGGTCAGCGGCAGTGGCATGGTAGGATTATTTTTCAGCCGCGTGCTGCCGCGCCGGCTGGCGACGCGCGGCGGCGAAGTTGTCTTTGAAAAAATTCCCGCCATCCGCCATGCCCTGAAAACCGAGGCGGAAAACCTCGCGCTTGGCACGGAAGCAAAATCGCTGGTCATCGCGGAATTTTATACGAAGCGGCTCGCGTCATTTTTCAGCGGGCCAAGAAATTTCTGGAAGCATCTGGCTGAATCGCGTCGTGAAGTCAGCGGCTTGCTTGCGGAATTAGAAGATCTGCGCCGGTTCGCCAATGACATTGAAAAAGAAAAAATCTCGAAGCTTACTGCGCTGGTCAGACAGAAGGACGGACTGGATTATCACCGTGCGTTGCAACTTGCGTTGCGGCTGTGGCTGTTCGTGCACATTCCGGTGACTTACGGGCTGATGATTTTCACGGTGCTACATATCGTCATTGTGTTCGCCTTCTCGGGGGGGGCGCGATGAAACTTGCGGGCATCCCCTCTGGTCGTAGCAGCCGCCGTGAGTCGGCTCATACTTCTCCGCGATTTCAGATGGAGCGGACTCACGTCCGCTGCTACTTGGGTCAGGGAAAACGACCGGGAGGTGCGCGATGAGTGAGCAACTGCCAGCGCCAGATTTTGATGCGCAAAATTACGCGCGTCCAAACCAGAATTACATCTGCGGTCACGCTTGCGAAGGCAAGTCGTGTCGGCAAGGGCCGGATGCCAAAGGCCGCTGCGGCGCAACCGCCGAGTGCAAACCGGTGTTGAAAATTAAGCCGGGCGAAACGAAGGGCCGCTGGATTTGCACGCGCTCCGGCGGCGAATGTGAGTTCGGCCCGCTGCCGGACGGAAGTTGCTGCAATCCCATCCCGAAATGTTCGCCCGTGCCGACGCTGCGCTTGTGGCGCGGGCGCGTGACGCTCGCGGTCATCGCCGCGTCGTGCGCGGTGCTGCTGGTCATTCTCGGGAATCCGCCGTGGAGAAATAATTTTATCAATCCGGGAACCGTCTCCGAGCCGCACTCCGGCGCGGCATTCGCGGCGCTGGCGGCGACGAATCATCTGAATCAAAGCTGCGGGGCGTGTCACGTCGCGGGCAATACCGGGCCGAATCTGATGGTTCATGCGGCGTTGCGTGCGGAACCGGGCATCACGGATCTAAAAAAACTCGCGCAAGCAAAACCGGCGGAGCCGACGGTGATTGATGATTCCTGTATGAAGTGTCATGCGGGCAGAAATTTTCACCAATCGAGCGCACCGCCGATTTCTTGCGCGTTCTGCCATGCAGAACATCAGGGTAAAATGATGGCGGCGACGACGGACGCCAGCTGCAACTTTTGTCACGGCGACGCAGCGAAGATGGCGGCGGCGCGGAATCCGAAACTGGTGAATCATTTCGCAGACGATCATCCGCAGTTCAAATTCATCACGGAAAAATTGCGCGATCCGGACACGTTGAAATTCAACCACGCGTTGCATCTGACCGGCACGACGATTCCCAATCTGCCCGGCGGCGAGAAGTTGGACTGTGCGTTCTGTCATCAATCGGATGCGGCGGGCGCGTTGATGAAGCCGGTGGCGTTTGAGAAGAACTGCCGCGTGTGCCACTCGCTGCAATTCGATCCGGAGACGCCGCAGTTGATGCTGCCGCATGGCAATGTAGATTTCGTGTCGGCATTTTTGCGGAGCCTGCCGAAGCAGTATTCTGACCTAGCGGTGAAAGCGGGTTCAACGGACGCGAATGATTTTGCTGCGAAGAAGCTCGCCGGTTTGCGCACTCAGTTCGGCAGTGGCGAAGATTTGGAGCGGCGCGTCTTTTTTAGCACGGCGACGTTCGGGCCGGAGGCGCAAGTGGGAACTTTGAGTGGCGCGACGCGGTCGCTGTTTCCGGGTTGCGCGTATTGCCACGAGGTGAAAGCGATGGCATCAAGTGCGGCGCAAATCACCAAGCCGGTGCAGGTGGAACGCTGGCTGGCGCAGGCGAAATTCAATCACCTGAAGCACGCGAACATTACCTGCGCGCAATGTCACGACGCGGTTCACAGCAAGGATACGGCGGATATTTTACTTCCGGCGAGGGAAACTTGCGCGACGTGCCACAGCCCGCGCGGCGGCGTGGCGGACACTTGCGCCGAGTGCCACACTTACCACAAGCCGAAGTTTGCGGCGCGGTAGCAGAATCCAAAATGAGTTCCGCCCCCATAATGCCCGCGCGTTTAGATTGGCCGTCCGCGATTGGGAATTTCCTACTCAATTTCGGCACGCTGGACTATCTCGTGTTTGTGTTTCTGAAGGATCACCTTTCGTCCGATGAATTTGCCATCGTCAGGGAGTGGCACTTCAAGGATCGCGTTACCCGGATGGGCGAGCAATTGAAAGCTGCCAACTATCCAGCGGATCAACAGGCTACGTTCGCAAGGCTGGTTGAGCGTCTTAATCCGATTCGCGAACTTCGGAATCACATCGCGCACGGACATTTTTATTTACGGTTTGATCCAGAAACCCAAAAGCCGATAGTCAGCGTGTTTAAGGCAAAGGATTTGGACACGGGATTTTTGCCGGATTCCAAGCATCTGGAATTTACCGAATTGCAGGCCGCCTTGAGCACACTCACCGAATTGACGGAGGGCTTTAAGCGGTTCGCCGGATTTGAAAATGAGACGCAGTCCTGCGCGTAAGCTTTTCAAAACCTCACCGACAGATTCAACCCGCCACCGATATCCAGTTTGTCGTAGTTCTGCACATAGGCGCTGCTGCTATCTAACGTCTCGTAGCTGATGAAGGTGCGGAGCGCGACGTTTTGCGTGAGCGGCAGTTGCAGCGCGATACCGAAAGTATTCAACCAGTCTTCGCGGCCATTCTGAATGTGCGTGAAGTAGGAATACTGCAGCCGATAAAACGGTTGGATGATGGCGTGGTTACAGAGCTTCCAATTGCCGAGGAGGATGAAGCTGTGGTCGGTGCGGTCGTTGTAGTTATCTTTGTTGATCGGCAATGGATTGGCGGTTTCCGTCGCGCGATAGTCGCCTTCGTAGCCGACGAGGATGGATTTGGTTTCCGAAAATTGAAACGTATAGTGCGCGGCCAGTCGCGG
>JBEEMY010000406.1:0-3112 GCA_041192415.1 Verrucomicrobiota bacterium
TCTTTCCCTACACGACGCTCTTCCGATCTCACGCAAGATCCCTCGGGAAGAGGCGGTGCCACGACCGCTCGGCAATGGTTTCTCCGTCACGCTCGGCGCGCAACGTCACTTCCTGCGCGCCGGAATTGTCCAGTGCCGCGCGCAGCAGATCGCTCAAACGCACCACCATCCGGTCAGCGGCCTCAACATCCTGATGCATCAACGCGGAAACCGAGTGCAGGCTGTTGAAAAGAAAATGCGGATTCAATTGCATCTGGAGCGCGTGCAGTTTTGCCTGCACGAGACTTTTTTCGAGTTCCGCCGCGCGCAGTTCGCGTTCACGAAATTTGCCGTAATAGCCAAATGCAAAACTCACGGCGACGATGACCCAGTATATCAGAAGGTTAAAATGCCACGTCTTCACCAGCAGCGGTTGAAAGGCCTCGGCGAAACTTGCCTCGCTTTGCCAATGTCCGACGCACGCGCGCAGAACCATGTAGGCCAAGGAAAAAATCAAACTGCACGGGATGTGAACCGCCAGACTCAACGCGCGTTTGCCGGATTCAAATTGAAATTTTCCGGCGAGCCAGACGACGGGAATGGAAAGCAGCGCGAACACATACCAGTCGCCCAGCGCATAGCTCACCGCCTGTTTCCAAGTGACATCCATGCCCGCCTTCGCGCTGGAAATATAAAATTGAAACGCGAACGACAGCCCGATCAGCGTCCAAAACGCAAATCCTAGCGGCCATTTCAGCCAGCGCTTTTGCAATGGGTGTTGCATTGTCATGTTGCCTGATTTGTAGATTGCTGTTAAATCCTAACCAGTTCCATGATGCCAAACCAATCCTCAATGATAAAAAATCTTGGCCCGTGTTTGAAAAACCAGACTGACGAATCGTTCTCGTTCTCGATTTCTTTTCTTGTTCGAGGACGAGAAGGAGAACGAGGACGAGGACGATGGATGGTAATGTTTTTTTTATTTATCGCGGCACTTCGTTGCACCGCCGCCGATGAAACACCGCTGGCAAAATTCACCGACATCACGCGCGCGGCGGGAATTGCCTTCACTCACGTCAACGGCGCTTACGGTGAAAAACTGTTGCCCGAAACAATGGGCGGCGGCGTTGTTTTTTTCGATTACGACAACGACGGCGCGCAAGATTTGCTGCTCGTCAATTCAAGCTACTGGCCCGGCCACATCCCCGAAGGCAAACAGCAACCCACACTCGCGCTCTATCACAACGACGGCCACGGCCATTTCACTGATGTCACCAAAGGCTCTGGCCTCGACGTGAGTTGTTACGGTATGGGCGTGGCGATTGGTGACTATGACAACGACGGTTTGGATGATGTATTCTTCACAGCCGTCGGCGGAAATCATTTATTCCACAACGACGGCCACGGAAAATTTCATGAAGTCACGGGCGAGACGGGCGTCGTCGGTTCCACGAATGACTGGAGCACCGGCGCATCGTTCATTGATTACGACAACGACGGCAAACTCGATCTCTTCGTTTGCAACTATGTGCAGTGGTCGCCGGAGACTGATCGCGCCGCGAATTTTGAGTTGCCAAAAATTGGCCGCGCCTACGGTCCACCGCGAAATTTCACCGGCACGTTTCCGCGCCTCTATCACAACGATGGCCACGGACATTTCAGCGATGTCTCCGCGTTCGCCGGCATCCGGCTCACCAACGCCGCCACTGGTTTGCCCACCGCGAAATCGCTGTCCGTAAAACCCGTGGACGTGGACAGCGACGGCTGGATGGATTTGATTGTGGCGAACGACACGGTGCAGAATTTTCTTTTCCACAACGAACATAACGGCACGTTCAAGGAAATCGGCGCACGATCCGGCATTGCTTACGACGCTTACGGACTCACGCGCGGCGCGATGGGCATTGACGCCGCGCGTTTTCGCAACGACGACAAACTCGGCATCGCCATCGGCAATTTCGCCAACGAGATGAACGCGCTCTACGTCGCGCAGCGCGACACGCTCGTGTTCGCCGACGAAGCAACGAAAGAGGGACTCGGTGCGCCAAGCGAAAAACTTTTGAAGTTCGGCCTCTTCTTTTTTGACTACGATTTGGATGGTCGTCTCGATGTGCTGACCGCGAATGGCCATCTCGAACCGGAAATCAATCGCGTGCAAGCCGACCAGCAGTATCGTCAGCCAGCACAACTCTTTTGGAACAGCGGCGGCAGCAAAGGCGCAAGCTTCGTGACCGTGCCGGCGGAAAAATGCGGCAGCGATTTGCTCAAGCCCATAGTCGGCCGCGGCTCGGCGTTTGCAGACATTGATGGCGATGGCGATCTCGATGTCGTGCTGACACAGATTAACGGCCCGCCGCTGCTGCTGCGCAACGATCAAAAGTTGGAGCATCACTGGATTCGCCTGAAACTCGTCGGCACAAAAAGCAATCGTGACGCCATCGGCGCTTGGGTGAAAATTCGCGTGAACGGCAAAACGTTGTCGCGTCAAGTCATGCCGACGCGCAGCTACCTCTCGCAATCCGAACTGCCCGTCACCATTGGCTTGGGCAAGGCGACGCAAATTGAAAGCGTCGAGATCAACTGGCCGAGTGGCGCGACACAAAAGTTAGACTCGCCAGCGATAGATCGGCTGACAACAATTACGGAGCCGTAACTCAATAATTTCTCTATGCACAGCTACATCGAACGCGTGGTTGATCTGCTCGACCCGGCGCAAAATCAAATCCACAACATGACGCCGGAAGAAGCCCGCCAGCGCGTGCTATCCGGCAAAGCTGACGCCGTGCGCGAGATTGACGGTTCCTTTGCGCTGTTGGCGCGCGACGGCAAAACGGTTCGCCTCGCACGCTCGATGGATCGTCCGATGCGTTATTTTTTGGCGAAGCGCGCGGCGGGCCCGGCACTCATCGTGGCGGATCGCATTGACGCGATTTACAACCAGCTTAAATCCGAAGGACTCGACGGCCAATTCCATCCGAGCTACACGCGGATGATTCCGGCACATTACATCGTGGAGTTGCAGCTCATCGGCTGTCCCGATCCTGATCCGACCTACACGCGCTATTTCACACCGCAACGCAACTCGCTTTCCACCGATCTCGACGACATTGGTCGCCGCTACATCGGTGCGCTC
>JBEEMY010000407.1:0-3108 GCA_041192415.1 Verrucomicrobiota bacterium
AGGACGCCGATCACCGCGACGACCACCAGCATCTCCACGAGCGTGAACGCGTCGCCCCTGCGGACGGAGCGGGGACGCTGGAGGTTCGGGATGCGCATGGCGGCGGTGTCCCATTCGAGTTTCTTGCCGACGCGCAACGACACGCAGCCGAGCAGCATGATTTCTGTGAGCTGCGCGCCGATTTCAAAACGTGAGAAGCAACGTTTCGGGTCGCCATTTTTAATCGCCTCAATCCATTCCAGATGATGCCGCTCGTCGGTGCTGCCCTTGAACGGATTGCGCGGGAGCGATTGCGGAATGACGGTTTCCGCCGATGCCGGATGTTTCTTGTAGTGAACGAATTTTTTGTCGTCGTTCAGCTTGATGAAAAACTGTTCGCCGTAGTCGTCCGGTGAAAAGATTTTTCCTTTTTCGCCGATGAGCAGGCAGGCGCTGTTTGGCACTTCGCCTTGAAACGCTTCGATGTCCGCGAGCAATTCCTTCGGCGGCTTGTTGCTGAAATCATGTCCGTTCGGCGCGGAGGCGTCGGGCAGGCCGCCGTCATACCAAGTGAAGGTGGCGGGCGCGAACGCCAGCGTGTCTTCCCGGTGGAGAAAGGTTTTGTAGCGCGCCGGAACTTTGGCTTGGCGCGCGGGAAATTCAAAACGGATTTTGGAGCCGAGTGGATACGTCTCGTTGTTCATCGCGCCGAGCACCGTGCCGTCAATCTCCGTCGGGTAGCCCAGCTTGAGCGCGCGGAACGGCATATTGACGGTGTGGCACGCCATGTCGCCGAGCGCACCAGTGCCGAAATCCTGCCAGCCGCGCCAGTTCCACGGAGCATACGAACCTTTTTTGTAAGGCCGAGCCGGGGCGGGGCCGAGCCAGATGTCCCAGTCGAGCGTTTCCGGCACGGGGTCGAAACCTTCGGGACGACCTTGCCCCTGCGGCCACACCGGGCGGTTCGTCCAGATGTGAACCTCACGCACTTGGCCGATGACGCCGCCTTGGATGACTTCCACCGCGCGGCGCAAACCATCCGCCGCACTGCCCTGATTGCCCATCTGCGTGACCACGCCGGTGTCGTGCGCGAGCTGGCGGAGGTAGCGCGCTTCGTAAATCGTCTGCACGAGCGGCTTCTGCACATAGACGTGTTTGCCGTGGCGCATGGCGTAAGACGCGGCGATGGCGTGAAAATGATCCGGCGTAGAAACGGTAACCGCATCAATGCTTTTGCCCATCGCTTCAAACATCTTGCGGAAGTCCTGATAAAATTTCGCGTTCGGATATTTTTTCAACTGCCCCGCGCAGCGTTCGGAATCCACGTCGCAAAGCGCCACGATATTTTCGCCCGCACAGCAATCAGTGTCGCTCTTGCCCTTGCCCTCCGCGCCGATGGAAGCAATGTTCAATTTGCTGTTCAGGTTTTTCGCGCGCAACAACGTCGGCACGCCGAACGCGACTGCGCCGGTTGCGAGTGTGGCGGTTTGGAGAAAATGCCGGCGGGATAAATTACCGGGTGAAGGTTTGCGTTGGGATTTCATGCCGGAAATTTAAGCAGGCAAAGCGGCGGGCGAAATAAAATTCTGAAAAATTCTTGTCGCAGATTTATGCGGCTTCGCCATTGCGGATGGTGGGTCAAGTCGCGCTGCGACTGGACACTGACCGCGCAGCGGTCACTTCGAGGAGTGAAGTTTTTTGAGCGCGCGAACGATTCCGTCGCCTGACGCTGCGCGAGCCAACCCACCTAGGCCAGCGGTGGCAGCGGGCGTTGGCCGAAATGAATTTCCTGGTCGCCATTGTCCAAAATCACCAGCCACGACTTTTCCGACGCAACGACTTTGGAAATTTCCGCGTCTTCCAAAACCATGCCCGCCGTCGAGAGTGCGTCCGACTCCGCAGCGGTTTCCGCCAACGCCCACGCGCGATTTTGTCGCGCCGCTGGCTGGCCGGTGCGCGGGTCAAGGATGTGCTGGCCTTTCACCGCGAGGCCGGAGCCGCTCAAAGAACCAAGCCGCAGAAAAAATCTACGCGGAGAATTATTTTCGCCCAGACCGCACGACCAACCGGGCGTTCCCACCGGGGCATTGCCCGCCAAGATACTGCTGCCGCCCGCGACGAGGAGGAATTTTTCCACGCTCCATTCGCGCAACAAATCCGCCATGCAGTCGAGTGCAAAACCTTTGCCAATTGCGCCCAAATCAAATTCCAGTTTGCCGACGCCGCAGCGGATGAAAAACTTTTCCAGCGACCAGTGCGGTTTTTCCGGCTGCGTTTGCAACGCCGCTGCGGTAATGGAAAATGCGCCGTTCGTCGCGGCCTCCATTTTTTGCGCGACCCGCAGGCACGCCAGCACCGGCGCGGTGAGCCGCAGCGATTCACCGGGCGCGAGCTGGGCGATCGCGGCGACTTCGCTGTTCTCTTGGAAGCGGCTCAACTTGGATTCCAGTTCATCCGTCAGCGCGAACGCCGCCTGCGCCGCCTGCGCCGCGTAAGTTTGCTCTTCCCCCGCGATGCGAATCTCCCAAAACGTCGCCATCGCCCGATGCTTGAAGACATGGATGCCGCTCATGGCGAAATGGATTTGGCCGGCGGCGTCCACAAAATGAAAAGCACATTGGGCCGCACCCCAAAAAATTCCGGACGGAAATCATTCAGCCGCGCCGTCAGGTTGGTCGGCGTGTCGGTGGTGGTAATATAGAAATCCGCCGCGTCCAGTTTCTGCCCGGTCTGCCAATAACCGACTTTGGAAAATTTCCGCAGATACCAAGGCAGCGGCCACGCGTCCGGCATCACCACGGCAATGCGCGGCTGGGAAAGGTTTCGCTCGCGGCAGATTTTTTCCACCAGCACCGGCAGGCCGAAGATGTCCTCCGTGGTGTGCGCATAGGCGAGTGGATTTTTTTCGTCCGCCGGTTTTTGAAAAACCAGCTCCTGCGTCTGCGCGCCGAAGGTTGTCAGCAGAAAAATTCCCGCGATGATTGAACCCCAACGTCCAGCCTTGCTATCGAACGCGCCAACGATGACCGACACGCCCACGCCGCAGAGCAGGGTGAACGGCAGCCACAAATTCAGCGCCAGCCACGGTGTCTTGTAAGGAATGGCGGAGTAAATCACGGTGACGACGAG
>JBEEMY010000408.1:0-3108 GCA_041192415.1 Verrucomicrobiota bacterium
GCGAGTTGATGATCGTCGCGAGCATCCCCATGTAATCGCCCGTGGCGCGTTCGATGCCGCGCTCGCTGCCGCTCAAGCCGCGAAAAATATTTCCGCCGCCGACCACGACCACGACTTGCACGCCGAGGTCGCGCACCTCGCGGATTTGCTCCGCCATGTGCTGCACGCCTTCGGGGGAAATGCCCATGCCGTTGGCATCGCCGAGCGACTCGCCGCTCAATTTGAGAAGAATGCGGGAAAATTTTGATTTCTTAGTCTTGGTCATAGGAGTGGAAGGGCGCAAAGCATTTGCAGATTTTTAGCAGTCTGTGCAACGCCCGTCAAACTTCCGTGGAGAAAAAGTGCCGCGTGATGGATTATTTCAACTCCGCCGCGATCTGCTCGCCCAGCACCGCCGCTTCGGCAATCGGAAGTTTCCCTTCGGCGCGCTTCACCGTTTCATCGCGGAAGGAAATGGCTTTGAGCAAAATTTTGTCGCCGATGATTTCGGCGTGCGCGCCGACGGGGCTTTGGCAACCGCCGCCCATGCCGCGCAAAAACGCGCGCTCGGCAGTCACGGCGTGGAAGGTGTTGAAATGATTCAGCCGCTCGACAATTTTCCCGATGCGCTCATCGCTCGCGCGAATCTCAATGCCGATAGCCCCCTGCCCCACACACGGCAGCATCACATCCAAATCCAAAATGGTGGCCAACATTCCGTCCGGCACGGCGTCGCCAACGAGTGAGCCATCGGGTTTGACTTCAAAGTTCAAGCGCTTCAAGCCAGCGAGCGCGAGCACCGTCGCATCCAGTTCGCCGCGCTCGGCGACTTTCTGCAACCGCGTTGACACGTTGCCGCGAATTTCCACGATGTTCAAATCCGGACGCGCGTGCAGCAAAGACATTTTCCGCCGCGTGCTGCTCGTGGCAATGGTCGCGCCTTTCGGAAAATCTTTGAGCTTCAGATGCGGTGCGTAGCCGCGCAAATCACTTTGCCCTGGCGACCGATCCATTGAATTTTGAATTTTAAATTTTTGATTTTTGATTACCTCGGCGGAACGGTAGATCAAAACATCGCGCACGTCTTCGCGCTTCGGCGTGGCGGCGAGAATCAGGCCGGGCGGCAACTCCGTGGGCAAATCTTTCAGGCTGTGCACGGCGAGGTCGGCCTGACCATTGACGAGCGCAACTTCAAGTTCCTTCGTGAAGAGACCTTTCGGCAACGCTGCCCCCGGCTTCGACATCGAAGCGGTCTGCAACTTGTCGCCGGTGGTCTTCATGATCTTCAACTCAAAGTGCAGTTGGGGAAACGCGGCGCGGCATTGCGCGGCGATGAGGTTGGCCTGCGCGAGCGCCAGCGCGCTGCCGCGCGTGGCGATGATGATGGGACGTTCGACAGCCATTTTATTTCAGCCACAGATAAACACGGATGGACGCAGATGAAAAGGAAACACGGTGAACGGAAATTGTTTTTGTTGCGGGAAATCTTGCGCGAATCAATTCCACTTCAGACTGCTGGCAAGACCTAGCAGCTTCGTCAGCAGTTGCGCGTCGGCGGCGGGAAATTCGTGGGTGGGAAGTTCTGACTTACCAATCCACTTCACCGCCGCGCAATCGAGCGGCTGCGGTGTTCCTGAAATCAACTGGCAGATGAAAAATTTTAGGTGGACGGATTTTTCCGGGTAATCGTGATGAACCTCCTCGAACAACTCGCCCACGGAAATTTCCACGCCCAACTCCTCGCGGATCTCGCGGACGAGGCATTGCTCGAAGGTTTCGCCCGGCTCGAGTTTGCCGCCGGGGAATTCCCACAGCCCGCCAAGATGCGCCTTGGCGTGGCGCTGGGTGATGAGCAGCCTGCCACCGTGCAAGATCAAGGCCGCGCTGACCTCAATGAATTTAGGATTGCCGATTGCCGATTGCCGATTTATTTGACGCGCATCGCCAGAATGTTTTTCAATCGTCATTCGGCAATCGAAAATTGGCAATTAGCGTCCCACGCTCTTGTAAGTCCAGCCGAGCTTTTCCATTTCCGCCGGGTCGAAGAGATTGCGGCCGTCGAAAAAGAGCGGCGCGGTCATGCTGTTTTTCGCGCGGGTCAGGTCGAGTTTCTTGAATTCATCCCACTCGGTCGCGACGACGAGCGCGTCGCAGCCTTCGGCCACGTCGTTCATGTCGTCAACGTAAGTCACGTTCGGGAGCAGCGACTTCGCCTTGGCCATCGCCTTCGGATCGTGAACGCGCAACGTCGCGCCGTCCTTGAGCAACCGCTGGCACAAATCAATCGCGGGCGAAGAACGCACGTCGTCGGTGTTCTGCTTGAACGCGAGCCCAAGCACGCCGATTTTTTTATCCTTCAACACCCAGAGCGTGTCGGTAATTTTTTTGACGAAGCGTTCCATTTGGTCAGCGTTGATGCGCTGAACTTCCTTGAGCAACTTGAATTCGTAGCCGACCTGCTCGGAAATTTTGATGAAGGCGCTCAAGTCTTTTGGAAAGCAACTGCCACCGAAGCCAAGGCCGGCGTTGAGGAAACGGCGACCAATGCGCTCGTCCAAACCGATGCCGTGGGCGACTTCCTGCACGTTCGCACCGGCGGCCTCGCAGATGGTAGCAATGGCGTTGATGTAGGAAATTTTGAGCGCGAGAAAAGAATTTGCCGCGTGCTTGATGAGTTCTGCCGAGTTGATGTCGGTGATGATGATGGGGGCTTTGAACGGCGTGTAAATATCCGTCATCGCCGCGACGGGCCGCTGCGAGCGGACGCCAATGACGACGCGATCAGGATTCATCAAATCGCCAACGGCAAAACCTTCGCGGAGAAATTCGGGATTGCTGACCACGTCGAACTCCACCTTGGCGGTGCAGTAGCGCTTGATGGTTTCCGCCACCTTGTCGCCGGTTTTCACCTGCATGATGAGCCAGAAGTCGTCGCCCTCGGGTTTGGCCACGACCCACTTGCCGTCCTTGAGTTCCCACACGTCATAACGATAGTTCGAGTCACCCTTATAACTCTTGTAGACCAAGCCAGCCTTGTCACGGATCGGGATGACGGTCAGCGGCTCATGCGTACAGCGTGAAATCGCCCAGGCGGAGCCGATTGTCGAAGCGATTCCGATCCGCGCGTTT
>JBEEMY010000409.1:0-3108 GCA_041192415.1 Verrucomicrobiota bacterium
CTCAAGACATTCGTGGATGCGAACAACCAGTTGGAAAAGACCATGTATTGGCAGGTGGTGATCCACATGGCCTTTGTGGTGTCCGCCGTGGCGCTCGCGTGTATCGACAAGCTCACTTATCACCCGGTCAAACTTGAAAAGAAGGCCGTTGCCAATGATTGACCGCATCTTGGAATTTTCTTTGCGCCAGCGCGCGTTTGTTTTGCTGGCGACGGCGTTGCTCATTGGCGTCGGTCTATGGTCGGCGGCGCGGCTGCCGATTGACGCCGTGCCGGACATCACGAATGTCCAAGTGCAGATCAACACCGAAGTTTCCGCGTTCGCCCCGGAAGAAATTGAAAAGCTCGTCACGTTCCCGCTCGAAACGGAACTCTCTGGTGTGCCAGGACTCGTCGAGATGCGTTCGCTCACCAAGTTCGGGCTGTCGCAAGTCACCTGTATCTTCGCTGACGGCACGGATATTTATCGCGTGCGCCAGCTTGTGGCCGAGCGATTGCAAAACGCCGCTGGCAGTCTCCCATCCGGTCTCTCCCCGCAACTCGCACCCATCAGCACCGGCTTGGGCGAAATTTATTTTTACACCGTGGACTACGCGCCGGACGCGACGAATAAACCCGCCGCTCGCCGCGAACAATTGATGGCGTTGAAGCTCGTTCAAGAGTTCACCGTCAAGCCGCTGCTCCGCACCGTGCCGGGACTGGCCGAGGTGAACGCCATCGGCGGCTACGAAAAGCAAATCGTCATCCAGCCGAAGTTCGACAAGTTGCGCGACGCAAATCTATCTTTTAGCGAACTTGCCGATGTCATCCGCGAGAACGTGGAGAACGCGGGCGGCGGCACGGTCAGCCGCGAGTCGGAGCAAGTCGTCATTCGCGGACTCGGCCGCGTGCAGACGATGGAGGAAATTGCGGAACTGCCGGTGAAATTCGCAGGCGGCGTTGAACCGTTGCTCGTGCGTGACGTCGCAGACGTGGTCATCGGCACGCAGTTCCGCACCGGCGCAGGCATTCACGATGGCGAGGAGGCCATTGTCGGCACGGCCATGATGATGGCGGGTGAAAACAGCCGGCTCATTGCGATTCGTGTGAAGGAAAAGCTCGCGGAGATTGAACCAAAACTTCCGGCGGGCATGGTCATCCGTCCGCTCTACGACCGCTCCGACTTGGTTGACCGAACGATTCACACCGTCACCAAAAATCTTTTTGAAGGCGCGGTTCTCGTCGTCGTCATCCTGCTCGCGTTCCTCGGCAACTGGCGCGCGGCGCTCATCGTCGCGCTGGCGATTCCGCTGTCGTTCCTGTTTGCGATGACCGGCATGGTGGAAGGAAAAATTTCCGGCAACTTGATGAGTCTCGGTGCGATTGATTTCGGCCTTATCATTGATGGCGCGGTGGTGATGGTGGAAAACATCGTGCGCCAGATGGCAGAAAAACAAAATCACCTCGGACGCAAACTCACGAATGAAGAACGCGCGCACACCGTTCTGATCGCCAGCAAGCAGATGGCGAACCCGACCTTCTTCGGCGTGCTGATCATCGGCATGGTGTATCTGCCCATCATGTCGTTGACTGGCATCGAAGGAAAAATGTTTCACCCGATGGCCGTCACTGTGATGCTCGCGCTCGGCGGTGCGCTGGCGCTCACGTTGACGCTCATGCCGGTGCTCTGTTCGTTTGCGTTGCGTGGGAATATCAGCGAAGGCGACAACTTCATCATGCGTTGGTCGAAGAAACTTTATGCGCCCGCATTGGATTGGTCATTGCGCTCCCGCTGGTTGGTCGCGGGTGGCGCGGTGCTGCTGATGGTGTCGTCGGTTTTTGCTTTCAACCGGCTGGGCGCAGAGTTCGTGCCGCAACTGGACGAAGGTTCACTCACCGTGCAAATCGTGAGGCCCGCCAGCATTTCGCTGGAGGCTTCGATTGAGATCGAGCGGAAAGCCGAGCAGGTCTTGCGCGAAAAATTTCCTGAAATCGAAACCATCTTCTGCCGCCTCGGCACGGCGGAAGTCGCCACCGACCCGATGGGCGTCAACCTTGGCGACACTTACATCATGCTCAAGCCGCCCGCGCAATGGCACATGGAAAACGGCAGGGCGCACACGAAACAAGAGCTGGCAAAAGAGATGACGGACGTTTTGGAGCAAGCCGTGCCAGGAAATGAATTCCTGATTTCGCAGCCGATTGAAATGCGCTTCAACGAACTCATGGAAGGTGTGCGCGCCGATGTCTCCGTGAAAATTTTTGGCAACGATTACGACACGCTGGAAAAAATCGCGGGCGAAGTGAAAGAAGTTTTGGAAAAAGTTCCGGGCGCGGGCGAAGTGGAATTCGAGCCGTCAGGACGTTTGCCCACGCTGGAAATCCAGCCGCGCCGCGACGTGCTGCGCCGCCACAATCTTCACGTTGGCGACTTGAATAAAACCATTCAGACCGCGCTCGGCGGCGAGACGGTCGGCTCGTTGCTGGAAGGCAATCGTCGCTTTGACGTGGTGGTGCGGCTGCCCGAATCCGCGCGGCAGGACAATGAGGTTATTCGCCAGTTGCCCGTGCGCGTCGGTGAGCAAGGGATGTTGCCGCTCGGTGCGGTGGCGGAGTTCAAAACCAACGCGACGCCTGAACCCATTATGCGCGAGTTCGGCCAGCGTCGCGCCGCGATTCTCGTGAACCTTGCCGAGCGCGACGTGGAGAGTTTCGTGCGCGAAGCGGAAGCCAAAGTAAAGGCAGCCGTGGAATTGCCGGAAGGTTACAGCCTTGAATTTGGCGGGCAGTTCAAGCACCTGCGCGAAGCCCGCGCGCGGCTCGCCGTGGTCGTGCCGGCCACGCTCGCGATGATCTTCGTCCTCGTGTTCCTCTCGTTGAGCAGCGTGCGGCAAACGCTCATCATTTACACCGGTGTTCCGCTGGCGGCGGCGGGCGGCATCTTTGCGCTCTGGATTTTAGGAATGCCTTTCAGCATTTCTGCCGCCGTCGGCTTCATTGCGTTAAGCGGCGTGGCCGTGCTGGACGGACTCGTGATGATTTCCTGCTTCAATCAATTGCGCGAAGAAGGCAAACCGTTGCGCGACGCCGTGCGCGAAGGTTCATTGCTGCGACTGCGCCCAATCCTGAT
>JBEEMY010000410.1:0-3093 GCA_041192415.1 Verrucomicrobiota bacterium
ATCTCCTCCAGTGGCAGGACATAATCCACATCGCCGGTCTTGATGGAAGTTTCCGGCATGGAGAAATTTTCCGACGTGGGCCGGTCTTGCGCGATGACCGTGCCGCCGTTCTCCTTGATGATCTGCACGCCGAAGGAGCCGTCGCCGTCGCCACCCGTGAGCACCACGGCAACCGCTTTTTTTTGATAAATCTTCGCCACTGAAGCGAACAGCGGCTCGGCGGACGGACGGGCGAAATGAATTTTTTCCGCATCGGCGGAAGACAATTTCAATCGTCCATTTTTACCCACGAGCAAATGATGGTTCGGCGGCGCAATGAACGCGCACGACCGGCAAAGTTGATCGCCCGTGTGGGCTTGCTTGACGGTCAATTGCGTGCGCCGGGCCAGAATTTCCGCCAGCAGACTTTTGTGATCCGGCGAAATATGCATCACGATGGCGATCGCCGCCGGAAAATCCGCCGGCAAGCCGCCGAGAATCACGGACAACGCCTTCAGTCCGCCAACGGACGCCGCCATCGCGATGACGGGAAATCCCGTCGGTGAAACGAGTGCTGCCGGCGGAGCGATGCGGGTAGAAATTTTTGACCGGCGTTCCGGCGAAGATTTTTTTACCAGGCTGCGACTGGCAGGCAGCCGCGGTTGCGTGCGGAGTTCGCGCGCGAACCGCCGCACGGATCTCGCCGACTTGAGCACCAGGCGTTGGGCGCTGGTGATTTCTCGCTTAAGCCCGTTGGTGTCGCTGTGCGACTGTTGTTTCAACGAGAGCAGCCGGACATTGATGCCCAACAACGTCTGCGCGATTTCATCTTGAAGTTCATGGCTGATGTGCGTGCGTTCATGCTCTTGAGTGGTTAGCGCGCGGTGCGTCAGTTCCCGTAGACGCTTCTGAAGCTGGAGTGATTCCTCAAGACTGCGGTCGTGATGTTTCCCATTTTTCACGGCGGCATCCGTCATGACCTTGCGCTGGGCAACGCCCCGTCGCAACTCGCGTTTGGAAACGGCCAACTCTTCCGTGCGCACGCCAAGCGCCACCTGGGTTCGGCTCAAGTGCGCCCGGCCCTCCTGCGCGGCGCGGTGCGTCTCCTCGATGAGCGCGTTGGCCTCGGAGAAAAAAATCCCAGCCAGCTTGGTGAAGGCATTTTTGACGTTCGCCAATCCCAGCGCGGCCAGCGCCTGCTCGTGTATCCGCGCCAGCTCCAGCGTATCCAGTTTCAGGGCGACCGCCGCGCGCCCCAGCTTCAACGCCGACTGCCAGCCCGCGCCGGGCCCCCGCTTGAGGTGCCTTTCCAGCGCGGCGACATACTGTTGCGACAGCCGGATTAAATTTGTTTGCTTCATGGTGTCATGCTGGCGACGCGACCCGACGCCAAGCATCCCACGCATGCTCAAGGCCGACCACATACCGGCGTCAGTATCAGCCAGACCGACGGACTGGCCTATGGGGTGAAACCCTACTCATTCGTCCGCAGTAAAGACTTTTAAGAACTGCGCTCATACCGATGACGCCGGTGAGTGGTGGGTCTGGTCGCGCTGCGGTCACTTTGAGACGTGAAGATTTTCAGGCGTGCGAACGCTTCCGTCGACTGACGCTCCGCTTCCGCCTTCATCCAATTACGGCGGGACAAGCGGCGACGGATTTTTCGCAGCGCGAAAAACGCCACCACGGTCGCTGTCCGCTTTCGTCAAGGGCATGGCCCTAAGATTTCGCAGTAGGGTTTCACCCCATTGTTGGCGAACCGCTGGCGGGTCATGCTGCGGTTTATGAAAAATAAATCATTGCTCATCACGTTCCTCGCCGCCGCCGCCGCCGCTTTTGCCACAGGCTGCGACAAGGAAAAAACCGCCGCGCAACAAATCGAGACGGTCAAAGCCGAAACCAAAGCCGCCGCGCAGGACATGAAGGATTACACCTATGCGCAGAAGGCGGAATTCGTCACCTATATGCAGGCACAGCTAGACACGCTGGATGCGGACTTGGACAAGCTCGCCGCCAAGATTGAAAAATCCAGCGACGCCGTGAAAGCCGATGCCAAGCCCAAGCTCACCGCGTTGCGCGAGCAGGCCGCCAACATGAAGCAGCAGCTCGTCGATTCCCAGAACGCTACCGAGACAACTTGGGACAGCGTCAAGACCGCGTCCAAAAAAACCTGGGACTCGCTCGCCAAAAGTTTTGCCGACGCCCGCCAATGGGCGAGCGACAAAATCGCGCCGTAAGTTGAACGGGGAAATTTTTTGAAGCGAACGCGCCGCGCAAAAACAAATCTGCGGTTTCCAGAAATGAACATTACGTTATGAAAACTTCCAAAAAATTTTCCCACCAAGGTAAAACCATCGCTGTGCGCCGCGCCTTCAAGATTAGCGTGGCCGCAGCGGTGGCCTTTCTAATCGGCCTCGTCTGGCACGCGACGATTAGCCGCGCCCAACCGACGGACAACGAGGTGGCCGGGGCAACCGTGCTCACGCGCGGCCCGGTGCATGAGGCGTTCGCGGGCATCGTCACTTTCAATGCGGAACCGGGCGTCTTGGTGACGAAAGCGCCGCCGGAAGTCATCGAAGAATTACCGCCGGAAGAAAGACCGGAGGGCGATAACGTCACTTGGATTCCCGGCTACTGGGCGTGGGATGATGAACGGGCCGATTACCTTTGGGTCAGCGGCACTTGGCGCGCGCTGCCGCCGGGTCGCGCGTGGATGGCGGGCTATTGGGCAAAAACTCCGCAAGGTTTCCAATGGACTTCCGGCTATTGGGCGGACGCGGCGGAAAAAGAAACAACGTATCTGCCCGCGCCACCGGCGACGGTGGAAGTCGGACCGAACATCGAAGCGCCTTCTGACGATTACGGTTGGACGCCGGGTTACTGGGCTTGGTATCAGGGGCGCTATGCGTGGAGCCCGGGTTACTGGGCAGTGGGGCGCGCGGATTGGGATTGGTGTCCGGGGCATTATGTGTGGACGCCGCGCGGATTTATTTTCGTCGGCGGCTTCTGGGATTATCCGGTGGCGCGGCGCGGGGTTATTTTTGCGCCGGTCTATTTTGAATCCGGCGTGTATTCACGGCACGGCTATATCTATTCGCCGACCATCGTCATCGG
>JBEEMY010000411.1:0-3079 GCA_041192415.1 Verrucomicrobiota bacterium
GAATGTTCGGCCCGCCCGCCGCCGCGCAGTCGGTGGTGGCAAACGTGTGCGCGAGAAATTGCAGCCAGTGCGGATCAGGCCATGCATCGTCATCGAGATACGCCACGATCTCGCCGGTGGCGGCGCGGCAGCCGACGTTGCGCGCGGCGCTCAAACCGGAGTGCGGAATGTTCAGCAGCCGCACAGGAAATTTTTTGGCGATGGCGGCGACGCCTTCCTGCGAGCCGTCGTTCACCACGATGACTTCGAAATCGGGATACGCCACGCGTTGCAACCCGGCCAGACATTCCGCGAGCGTCGCCACGCCGCGATAGGTGCAGACGACGACGGAGATGCGCGGCCAGGATTTTTTTTCAGCGAACGGCAGTTGTGAAAACGCATGACTCACAGCGTTGAGCGAAAGTTTTTCCGAGCGGTCACGGCGGGTCAGGCCGAAATCCCAATCGAGGATGTCGTTGCCGCCGCGATGCCATTCATCCGTCCACGCAAACACAAACGCGCCCGCCACGCCGCCCTCGAAGGCCAGCCGCAGTTGCCAGCCCAGCGATTCCGCCTGCCGCGCCTCGCCGTTGCGCCGGCTGTCGAGACCGACTTCCGTGAGCAGCAGCGGTTTGTCGGCAGCGAGATTTTGCAGTCGCGCGAGGTAGGCATCAAATTTCTCCGGCGTTTCGAGATAAACGTTGAAGCAGAACAAATCTACGAACGGCAGTTCCAGATACTCGGTCGAGGGATAATTGACGTAGGCAACCAGCGCGCCGGGGTCGCCCGCCTTGGCGATGAGATAAAGTTCCCGGATAAATTTTTCAATCGCCCGGTGACCAAACCAGCGGACGACCGGTGCGGGAATCTCGTTGCCGATCGCAAAGCCAAGCAGCGCAGGATGCCCGGCGCAGGCGCGGACGCCTTCACGAATTTTTTCCTCGATGCGGCAAACCACCACCGGGTCGGCAAGAAATGCGACATGCTGCTCCCACGGCAAGCCGACCAGCACCCGGATTTTATTTTCGTGCGCGAGGTCGAGCAGCCAGCGCGGCGGCACGGTGTAGAGCCGCACGGAGTTGATGCCGTGCGCGGCCATCTTCGCGAAATCTCGCTCCACGGTTTCGCGGGCGTGGTATTCGCAGCCGTCCTTTTCCGGGCGGAACGGCCCGTAGGTGACGCCGCGCAGTAAAAGCTTCTCATCGCCACACCAGACAAATTTCCCACGCACTTCCGGACGCGGGCCGACCGGGTGGGTAAGATTGTGGGCGGAATTCGGCATCGCGGGTTAAAATCTCAGCACCACGCCGTTGGTATTCTGCTCGGCGACCGGCCCGGCGTGGCCGTCAAAGAAAAGATAGTTCGCCCGTTGGTTGTGTTTGTAGCCGAGGTGAACGCTCGAAAGAAATTCCACCGGCGGATGGTTGTATTCCTGATTAACGTCCGCCGTGAGAAAGGTATTCGCCGGAGCGTTCACGGCGTTGTCTTTGCGCGTTTCAAAGCCGGGAAATTCCACGGCGTTGAAAGCATTCATGCCGTAGCTGATGTCAAAACTTTGGTTGAGCGAATCCGGTTCCTGCAAGCGGGCAGGGCAGGCGTAGACACCGGATTCAAAATCGCCGTCGCCGTCAAAATCCCAATCCGCTCCAAAAATATACGGCGACAACAACGCGTAGAAATTATTTTCCGTCGGGTCATCGTCGTCATACCAAGCAAACGGCAGATGATCTTCGTTGTCGCCGATGTAGAGATGCGTGGCGGTGTGGATTTGGCGGAGGTTGCCGAGACATTGCGTGGCCAGCGCCTTGCGTTTGGCGGCAGCCAGTGCCGGCAAGAGCAAGGCCGCAAGAATGGCGATGATGGCAATGACCACCAGCAGCTCGATCAGGGTAAATGCTTTGTTGCGTCCCGCAGCCATTCTGAATATGCGAACGTCGTTCGCGACGTGGAAAGTAGCACAACTCCGCTCCCTGCGAAAACGTAATTTCCGCCCATCATTTTGACGGTTCTATGACGTAGCCCGCCTCAAGCCGCGCCGGATTTTTCCCGTCGCACCACCGCCTTGACCGTGAACTGCGGCTTCCTGTTCGCGGTGAGATAGACGCGGCCCAGGTATTCGCCGAACAAGCCGAGCATGAGCAGTTGCGTGCCGGAGAAAACCAGCATCGCCGCCATCAGCGAACTCCAGCCGGGCGGCTGTTTGGTGATGAAAAATTCCGCCACCACTTCCACCGCGTAGAGAAAACCAAAACCTGCCATCGCAAAGCCCAGCAGCGTCGCGAGGTGCAACGGCACGACGGAGAAATTCACGAACATGGACATCCACAACTTCAGCAGCTTGCTAATCGTGTAACCGCTGCGCCCGGATTCGCGCGCGGCGTGCTCAACTTGCACGCGCCCGATGTTTTGCGTCACCTGCAAAATCAGTCCGTCCACATAAACGAACGGCCCGTCGTATTTGCAGATTTCTTTGACGACGAACGCGCTCATGCAGCGGAAGCTCGACAGATAAAATCCCTTCGGCTTGTCCAGCAACAGATCGGCCACGCGGTTCGTCAGCCAGCTTCCGAGGTTGCGCCACGATTCGTGCTGCTTGTCGCCGTAAAAACTATAGACGACCTCGTGTTTATTTTTTTGCGCGAACTCCAAGAGCTTCAAAACTTCCGAGGGCGGATTTTGCAAATCATCGTCCATGTTGATCACAAACTCACCGCGCGCGTGATGCAAACCCGCCATCACCGCATTGTGCTCGCCGTAATTCCGCGCCAGCTTCACCAGCGTGATGGGAAAATCTGTCTGCGCGACCAGCCGCTCGGCAATCTCCGTCGTGTTGTCGGGGCTGCCGTCATTCACCAGCACGAGCTCGTGGCCGCCGGGAATTATTAATTTCGTCAACTCGCCGACCAACCGCTCCAACGTGTCGGCAGAGTTGTAGAGCGGCACGACGATGGTGAGTTTTGGGTTCATGGTTTCCAGTCGTTGATTTGTTGCGCGGCCAACCGGACAGCATCATCCGCCAGATAACCGTGCATCGGCAAACTCAAAACTTCGCGGCACGCGCGTTCGCTCTCGGCCAGTCCGCCCACGCCTGTCGCCACGC
>JBEEMY010000412.1:0-3076 GCA_041192415.1 Verrucomicrobiota bacterium
AGCGGCTTGCCCTACGGATTGACGGCGCGCATTCCGGCTCCAGCGTATTTCAACATGCCGGCGACGTCCGCCGGTGCGCTCCCGCTGTTGATTTCGCAGACTGGTGTTTTCACCAACACGCCAAATCTCAACACCGCCGGTGCGCTGATTCCGTATGATGTCAATTCGCCGCTGTGGTCGGATGCCGCGCTGAAGTCGCGCTGGTTTGTCGTGCCCAACAACGGCACGGCTTACACGCCGGACGAGCAGATTGGATTCGCGACCAACGGCGATTGGTCGTTTCCCGCCGGAACGGTTTTCGTGAAACATTTTGAGCTGGTGACCAACGAACTTACCGGCGCAAAACGGCGTCTGGAAACTCGTCTACTCGTGCGCGATGCCATCGGCGCGGTTTACGGCGTGACTTACAAATGGCGTGCGGACAACAGCGACGCTGATCTGCTCGCCACGAGTTTGAGCGAGGACATCTCTATCACCAACGCCAGCGGCGTGCGCACGCAGACGTGGTATTACCCAAGTCCGGCGGATTGTTTGACGTGCCACACGCCGCAAGCCGGTTATGTTCTTGGCGTCAACACGCGCCAGCTCAACGGCAACGTGACTTATCCGGCGACGGGAAATTCCGACAACCAACTCCGCACGTTGAACCGGCTTGGCTTGCTCAATCCAGCGTTCAATGAAACGAATATTTCCGGCTACGCAAAAATGTTTTCGCTGACAAACACCGGCGCGTCGCTGGAACTGCGTTCGCGTTCTTATCTCGATGCGAATTGCGCGCAGTGTCATCGCCCCGGCGGACAAGGCATCACGTTCGACGCGCGTTTCGACACGCCGCTCGCGAGTCAGAATATTGTCGGCACACTCGCGTCATCGTCGCTCGGCATTGACAACGCGCACGTCGTGCAGCCGAAGGACATCTGGCGCTCCGTGCTGCACATTCGCATGAACACGGCGACGAATGCCTACAAGATGCCGCCGCTCGCGCGCAGCTTGATTGACTCGAACGCCGTGCAAATCGTCGGCGACTGGATCAATAGTTTGTCCGGCACGCCCGCGCTCGCGCCGCCGAGCATCACGCCGAATGGCGGCACGTTCACCGCGCTCGCCAACGTGACGCTCGCCGCGCCGAACACGAACTCGATCATTTATTTCACGTTCGATAATTCGCTGCCCACGACGAATTCATTTCTCTACGCCACACCGTTGTCGCTCACGAGCAACCTCACGCTCACGGCCAGCGCGTTTGCGACCGGCTACGTCAACAGCGCGACGGCCAGCGCGTTGTTCACGATTCAGCCGATGCAATTCACGACGCTCGGTTTTGCGACGAACGGAGAATTTCAATTGAACTTCCTCGGCGTGCCCGGCCAGACCTACGTTTTGCAAGGCAGTTCCAATCTGGTGAACTGGGTTCCGCTCAACACCAACGTGGCGGCGACGAATCTATTCCAGTTCACCGATCCCGGCGCGGGCGGTTTGCCGCATCGCTTCTACCGCGTGTTCAAGCCATGAGACGCCGCGCGTTCACACTCATTGAGTTGCTGGTCGTCATCGCCATCATTGCGATTCTCGCGGCGATGCTTTTGCCCGCGTTGAGTGCGGCGAAACAAAAAGCGCAGCGCGTCGGTTGCCTTTCCAACCTCAAGCAGATTGGCATCGCGTTTCAAATTTATTTGAGCGACCACGAGAACCGTTTTCCCGACCGGCGCGATTTGAAATCCAGCCTGCCCGGCGGTTACCGGCCGTGGGCGCTTTGGCCGCCATCTGATCCGCGGGGTGGTTGGGCGGCGGTGGTGTTGCAGGATTCCGGTGCGAACTTTTCCATCTGGTCGTGCGCCACCGCCGTCAATTCAGAAGTCGGCAATGCCCGCCATTCCCGGCAGTCCATCACCGCCGACACGAATGGCCCGGCCGCGCGCTATTGGCTCTGGCGCTTCGACCGCATCAACGATCTCGCCGACCCCGTGATGCTGACCGATTTTTGGGCCAAGTCCGAAAACCAGGCCGTCGCTGATTTGCAGTCGGCCAACGATCCAGTCATCGGCGTCATCAACGGGCCGAGCGATGTGGAACTCGCCGTGGACCCTTACTATCCCAGCCCCATCCCAACCGTTACCCCCGAATGGAAAGGCCGCACCGTCCACGCCGGCGGACGCAACCGTGTGTTTCTTGACGGACATGGGCAATACCTAAAAGACACGCGCACGCCGCTGCCGTGAACCAAAACTACGCATGAAATCCAACCTTCGCTTCGCGCTTGCCGCCATTTTAATTTTCACCGTCGTTGTCGTCCACGGTGAAACAAATTCCAGCTACCAGATTTTTGTCTCCAATGAAAAGTCCGGCACACTCACCGTCATCAGCGGCGCGGATTTCAAAGTTACCGCCACCATCCCCGTCGGCAAACGCCCGCGCGGCCTTCACGCCAGCCCGGATGGAAAACTGATTTATGTCGCCTTGAGCGGCACACCGATTTCCGCGCCGCCGAAACTTGATGCCAACGGCAATCCCGTCTTCGACAAGAAAGCGGATGATGACGACGCGCAGGCTGACAAAGCCGCCGACGGCATCGGCATGGTGGATGTCGCCGCGAAAAAATTTCTCCGCAAGATTCCCGCCGGCTCTGACCCCGAGCAGTTCTCGTTGAGCGCGGATGGCCGGCAGCTTTACGTCTCCAACGAAGACGTCGGCACGGCGAGCGTGCTGGACATCACGAACGGCCGGGTCGCGCACATTATTCGCGTGAGCCGCGAGCCGGAGGGCGTGGCGACGCGCCCGGATGGGAAAGTTTTCTACGTCACCTGCGAAACTGTCGGCGAGATTTACGCCGTGGACGCGGCGACGGCGAAGGTCATCGCGCAGTTCACCGTCGGCGGTCGCCCGCGCAGCGCGGAGTTTCTGCCGGACGGTTCGCGCGCGTTCATCCCCTCGGAATCTTCCGGCGAACTGCACGTCATTGATTCGCAAACTCACCAGGTGTTGCAAACCGTCGCGCTGCCCAAAGGCGCGCGCCCGATGTGCGTGAAAGTTTCGGCGGACGCGCAGAAGATATACGTCAGCACCGGACGCGCGGGCG
>JBEEMY010000413.1:0-3071 GCA_041192415.1 Verrucomicrobiota bacterium
TGCCATCGAGGCCGAGCAGCAGAAAATTTCCACGCTCGAACAATTCGTGCGGATGCCGCGCGAAGAATACTACAAAGTTTTCAAAGATTTGAAGGCTGCCGCCGACCGCGCGCTCAAAGCCAAGACGCACATGGCCGAGGCCAACTTGCGCCTCGTCGTCTCCGTCGCCAAGAAATACACCAACCGGGGCCAGTCGTTCCTTGATCTGATTCAGGAAGGCAACATTGGTTTGATGAAGGGCGTCGAGAAGTTTGAATACCGCCGGGGCTACAAGTTTTCCACCTACGCCATTTGGTGGATTCGCCAGGCCATCACGCGTTCCATCGCAGATCAGGCGCGCACGATTCGTATTCCGGTGCACATGATTGAAATCATGAACAAGCTCTGGCGCGCGCAGAAACAGCTCACGCAGGAACTTGGACGTGAACCCACGCCGGAAGAACTCGCGGATGAAATGCACATGCCCGTCTCGCGCATCCACGCGTTGCTCAAGATGGCGCAACAGCCCGTTTCGCTGCACGCGCCCGTTGGCGACGACGGCGATGTGAGCGTCGGCGATTTCATCGAAGACAAGTCGGCGGAAAATCCGTCCGACGTGACCAGCTACAGTTTGCTCCGCGAAAAACTCGGCGACGTGCTCACCACGCTCACCGAACGCGAACGCAAGATTCTCGAAATGCGCTTCGGCCTGATTGACGGCTACGAACGCACGCTCGAAGAAATCGGCAAGATGTATAACGTCACCCGCGAACGCATCCGCCAGATCGAAGCGAAAGCGCTGCGCAAGCTGCGTCACCCGACGCGCGTGCGTCACCTGCAAGGCTTCCTCGAAGGCGTGGAAATGCATTAAGGAAATTGAGATTCAAAAATCCGCCCGCAATGAAAATTGCGGGCGGATTTAGCTTTTGGGCTACGCAGTATTCTTAAAACACTCCGGCAGTTTTTTGGAAAATAATCTCGCGGAGATTTTTTCGGCGGTGTATTTCTTCGCCACAGGAAACGGGTCGCATCACTTATGGTTGTTTTTCTCAATGGAAATTTTTTGCCGTCGGAACAGGCGCTCGTGCCGGTGAACGATCGCGGGTTCATGTATGGTGATGGGCTGTTCGAGACGACGCGCGTCATCAACGGACGGCCATTCCGTCTGGCTCAGCATCTGGAACGCATGGTGCGTGGCGCGGAGTATCTGAAAATTCCCTTGCCGTATTCGCCCAAAGAAATTCAAAAGTTCGCCGCGCAACTGGTCGAGGCCAATACCCTGCTGGAGGCGGTGCTGCGCATCACGCTGACGCGCGGGGCAGGGGAACGCGGCTACACGCCGGGGACGACGACGAAGCCCACGCTGGTAATGTCGCTGCATCCGTTGCCGCCGCAGCCGGAAGACGGGGCGCGTTGGAACATGATTACCTCCTCGTATCACATCCCCGCGAGCGGCGCGATTTCGTCATTCAAGACCACGAGCAAAATTCTCCATGTGTTCGCCCGCATCGAGGCGCAAGAACGCGGCGCGGACGAGGCGTTGCTCTTGAATACGAATGGCGAGGTGGCGGAGACGGCGGGCGGAAATATTTTCTGGGTGTTTCAGGACAAGATCTGCACCGTGCCGACGGGGCGCGGCGTGTTGCCGGGCATCACGCGGGCGGTGGTTTTGGAAATCTGCCAGAGCCTCGGGCTGGAGACGAACAAGCGGGTCATCAAGCCGCAGCATCTGCGCAATGCGGAGGGAATTTTCGTCACGCAAAGCGTGCTGGGCATCGTGCCGGTGGTGTCGTTCGATGGCGAAGCGGTGCGGCCCTCGCCGCTCGTGGATCAGATTGCCTCGGCGTATCACGAGGTGTTGCTGAAGGAATAGATTTACCGGGAGCGCTGGGGCATCCTGCCGGCGAGTTCCGCGACCACGCCGGCTGGAAGCCAGCGATCCCAGTGCAATTCAAACTTGGCTCGCGGGCGGCGGCGGTTAAATTATCCGCGTGCCGCTTCTGGAAAAAAAGCCCGTCAGGAATAGCCGCAGTCACGTCAGTGATTTATTGGCCGTGTTGCTCTTGGTCGTCATCCTCGGCGGACTGGGCTGGCTCTGGTTGCAACAAAAGCATCCGAAGCAACACGCCAAAATCTCCACGAAGAATTCCGTAGCGGCCATCACCGTTCCAGCGGTGGTCGCGGAAAAACCCAAGCCCATTCCCAAGCCGCTCGTTATCGCACCGCAGGCTACGGCAGATTTCCCAAGGCCGGTGCGGGATGTGTTCGAGGCGCAGGTGGCGCTGGTGCGGCAGGGGATTTCACCGGGTTCGCTGGATGCCGCCATCGGTTCGCAGACGCGTGCGGCCATCGCCGCGTTTCAACGCTCGGAAAATTTATCCGTCAGCAGCGCGCTCGACACCAACACGCGGGCGATGCTCTTGCTCGACGCGCCATTGCTCACCACTTACGCGGTGACGACAAACGACCTCGCGCGACTCCAGCCCATCGGCAAGACGTGGCTGGAAAAATCGCAGCAGTCCGCGCTGGATTACGAAACAATTTTGGAACTCGTCGCGGAAAAAGCGCACGCGCACCCGCTGCTCATTCAAAAATTAAATCCCGGCGTGGACTGGACGAATGTCGTGGCCGGAACAGTTCTCAAAATCCCCGCTGCGGAATACCCGGAGCCAAGCGACAAAGCGGCGTTCGTGGTTATCCATTTGTCTGCGAAATTTTTGGAGGCGTTCGATGCGGCGACGAATCTATTACTACATTGCCCATGTAGCATCGCGGCGAAAGTGGAGAAGCGTCCAGTCGGCGAACTTCATGTGAAGGACGTTGCGCCGCATCCGAACTACACGTTCGATCCGGCGGTGTTTCCCGACCCCGATCGTTTCGACCCCGACCGACCCAACGTGCGCAGCCACCTCGCGTTCGGCGCAGGTGTGCACTTCTGCATCGGTGCGCCGCTGTCACGCCTCGAGAGCGTGATCGCCTTGGAACATCTCGTGCGGAGATGGCACGACTTCCGGCTCACCGACGCGAACACGTTCGAGTATGAGCCCAGCTTCATGCTGCGCGGGCTCACCAACCTGTTCGTGGAGTGGGAT
>JBEEMY010000414.1:0-3066 GCA_041192415.1 Verrucomicrobiota bacterium
TTGTCCGGCAAAGGTCGTGGAAAGATTTTTGCCGCCGATGACATAAGTCGTGGCCACCGCCGTGCCGCTGGCTCCTTTCAGGAAAGTTCCCGCGCCGCCGGTCAAAGCTCCCAGCGTGACCGTGCCACCATCGCGGACAATCATCGTGCCATTGGTTCCCAGATCAAATGGCACGGTGCTGCTGCCGACGCCGCCCTGCCAACGAAAAGTTCCCGGCGCCTTGAGCGTGATGGTTCCGCTGTAGCCGCTCAACGTCATGCCGCTGCGCACGGAGAACGTTCCGCCGCTGGCGATGTTGAAATCTAGATTAGCACTGCCAGTAAAGGCGGAGTTAAAAGCCTCGTTGTTATATCCCGGCACACCGAGAACCTGGATGGTTGAGGGGGCCGCAACGGTGACGGGCTGCGCGAACAAAGCGGGCCCACCGGTGGAAATCAGCGAGACCGTGCCGCCGTTCAACGTCAGCGCGCCGGAGCCGAGCGAGGTGATGTTGCTCAAGACAAGCGTGCCTTCGTTCAACGTCGTGCCGCCAGTGAAACTGTTCGGATTAAAAAATGTGAGCGCGCCGCTGCCGGATTTGGAGAGGTTCATGGAGCCGCTCAACGAACCGCTGCCGGCGATTTGAAAATTGTTCGTGGAATCAAACGTGAACGACGCGGGCGTGACAGTGGCGGAAAGATTAATGGCCGGCGTGTTCGAGCCGGAGTTGTCGAACGTCACGGCGTCGTTGTTCTTGAACGCCGCCGGACCGGTTCCGTTGAACCAGTTGGAGACGCTCGTGTTCCAGATGTTCGCCGAACCGTCGCCGCGCCAGGTGAGGTTGGCGGGCAGCGGCACGGACACGGTGGCGACGGTGACGCCGATGAGTGCGCCGTTGAAGGTCACCGCGCTCGCGGGCGGCGCAACGGGCGTGACGCAAACGCTGACGGCGACGTTCACGCTGTAGCTGCCTTCGGTGACGATGAAATTAAATCCGCCGAGGCCGGAGAAGTTTGCCGTGGGAACAAAGTGCGCGTTCGTGCCGTTGAGCAGGCTCACGGTTCCGTTGGTGGCATTGGTCAAACTGAACGTGGCGCTCGTGAAGCCGGAGGTAAATTGCGATAAATCCAAATCCACCGCCGTGTTCGTGCGCGTGACGGTGTGCGGTGCGGCGAGCCAGTTCAAATAATTTTCCAGCAGCGAGTAGCCCGTGGTGGTGTTCGTCTGCGCGTTGGCGGAGTTGGTCGCCGAACCGTTCGCAAGTTCCCAGTAGTCGGGCATCCCGTCGTTGTCCGTATCTGTTAGCGCAGTGAGCGGGGTGATGGTTCCGTAGCCGTTGTTGCCAAGGCCGGTGGAAGTTTGGCTGGTGTAGAAACCGCTGCCTGGCCCAGCCGTGCCTGCGCCCGTGCCGGTGGAGCCGTTGCCGAGAGTCCTCACTTGGCTGATGACCAGCCCGTCAATTTCATCGCGCGGAAATGCGCCCGCCGCCGAAAGGTCGTAGCGATACGCGAGCGCAGGCGACATTGTCGGGATGATGGAAGTCCACGCGGAGAACGGCGACGAGAGCACCGTGCCGCCGCCCTGATAGCCGGGGATGGGAACGGTGGTGCTGCCGCCGAGCGTGGAATTTTTGTCCCCGTCGTAAAGGTTGCCAGCGGAATAAAAACTTTGGTTGTTATCAATTTGATACCACGGAAAATTTCCGCTGCTGCCGGGGCCGGCGATGAAATAATTGTTCACCAAGTCGTGCTTGAACTTCGTGCTGGTGTGCGTGGTGTAACCGGCGGAGCAGTTGTAGCTGACGTTGTTGATGAAGACGTCGTTGACCTTGGAGAGCGGATTGCGGTTGTGGGAATTGGCGAAAATGTTGTAGCACCACGTCCAGTAGCTGCTCACGGATTCGGTGTGTGCGCCGAACTGCTGGCCGGTGGGGTCGGCGTTGATGCAATGCTGGAACGTGATGTCCGTGACGGGCGTAGTCTGCCACGCGCTGCTCACCGCGCCGACGTTGTTCCACGGCGCGAACGCGATGGAGCAATGGTCAAAAATCATGGTGCGCCCGTTGGCAAACGCGATGGCATCGTCCGTGGAACTCGCCGTGTCGCTGCCGGGGCGGATGCGGATGAAACGGCAGATGATGTTGCTGCGGCTGGAAAAGGAAATTTCCCCGCCGTCAAATTTGATGCCGCCCGGCGCGGTTTGTCCGGCGATGGTGAGATTGCCCTTCGCGGAAACGGCGGTGAGCAGTTTGACGGTTCCGCCCACGTCGAACACGATGATGCGCCCGGAACCGTTCACCGCGTCGCGGAACGAGCCCGCGCCGCTGTCGTTCGTGTTTGTGACGTGATAGACCGTGCCGCCGTGCCCGCCGGTGACATACGCGCCGTTGCCGAGCGCACCGGGGAAGGCGGGCGTCTGCGCCAGCAGCGGCAGAGCAGATAAAACAAGCAAGCCGACGGCAGTGGAAATTTTTCGGGAAATCATCCGCGCAATGTAACTCAATTGCGGCTGTGGGTCATCCTCCACTCTATTGGTTACACGGCAAAGCGGTTTGAAATAAGCGACCAGCCCAGCCACCGCCGCTAGAGCGTTTCTGTGCGCTGCGCGGCGAGAAAGTGCAGCGCCCGCATGGAAACTTTCCGGGAGAAAATTTTTTCCAAGGCCGCTGCGTAAAGTTTCAACTGCGGCGCGTAGGTTTTGAGCTTCGCGTCCAGTTCATCCGCACGCACGGCATCCGTCTTGAAATCCACCAGCCAGATTTCATCCGGCAGCAGCACCACCAAATCCGCTACGCCTTGCACGATGACAAACTCATCCGCCATGCCCGCTGCCGGTGGCTTGCCGGTGATCTCCGCGACCTCGACGGCGCTGAAGCGCGCCGTGAACGGCAACTCACGCCGCACCGCTGCCACGTGGCCAATGATTTTCTTTCCGAGCGGCGAATTCCAAAATGCCGCCAGCGCCGTCAAATCCAGCGCCGCACTTTCCTCCACCGACAAATAATTCTCTCGCACCAGCCGCGCCACTTCCGCCGCGAGGTCGCCAGTTTTGTCCAACGCAACGTGTTCTAGAAATGTGTGATGCGCC
>JBEEMY010000415.1:0-3054 GCA_041192415.1 Verrucomicrobiota bacterium
ATTCCAGCGGACGCGCCTTGTGGCCGCGATGAATGCCAATCCAGCCGGAGTTGCGGGACGAGATGTGATTGGCGGAATTCAAGCGGCGTAAAAGTTATGCGGGCGATGCGATTTTCTCAATGGAGAATCCGCACCGCCCGCGTGACAACTAGTGGAGGAACAAGTAATCAAATCAGTTGCTGCGAAAATTTTTCTGCAGCGGGTAGTAGCCGACTTCGGTGACATATTTCTGACCCGCATCGCTGCGCATCCAGTTCAGGTAGGCGGCAACTTCACCCTTGTCCTTGGATGGATCGAGATAGACGTAGAGGTAACGCCAAATCGGATAGCTTTGGTTGACGACGGTTTCTTCGCTCGGTGCGACGGCTGGAGAATTTTCATCCTTCTTGATCGCGAGCAATTTGCTACCGCCGCCGTAAGCCGCGCCGCCGTAGCCGATGGCGTTCTTGTCTTTGACGACCGACTGGACGATCAGCGCGGTTCCCTGTTGCGTCTGCGCGCTAGCGGCAAAGTCGCTGCCCTTGAGAACGTGTTCTTTGAAAAACTCGTAAGTGCCGGAACTATTCTCGCGGCTATAAACAGTGATGGGCGCATCCGCACCGCCAACCGCTTTCCAGTTTTTAATTTTGCCGGTGAAGATGTCCTTCACTTGGTCGAGCGTGAGTTCTTTGACGGGATTTTCCGGGTTCACATAAACGGAGAGGCCGTCGAGCGCAACTTTGTATTCCGTGGGGCGCTTGCCGTTGAACACCTTGATGCAGTTGGCGATTTCCGCCGCCTTGGCCTTGCGCGACGCGTCGCACAAATCCGTGGTCTGGTTTTGCAGCGCGGCAAAGCCCGTGCCCGTGCCGCCGCCAGAGACTTGAATCTTGGTGTCCTTGTGTTCGCCCATGTAGACCTCGGCCCATTTCTGGGCGAGGACGACGAGGGTATCGGAACCTTTGACCGTGATGGTCCCCGCTTGCAGATTAGCGGCTAGTGCCGCGACGGACAGGATTGCGAATAATTTTTTCATAGCAGAATGTTAAACAGATTTTGTTTTCGAACGTTAGTTACAATCGGGTGACAATCAGAATTTCCACATCGCGTCCACCTGCATCCGGCTCATGCCGCTCTGGGAGTTGACGGGGTATTCGGTGATGAGGTCGGTGGCGAACCACTTGAACGAGAGCGTGAGCGAATCGCTTGGTGAATAGGCGAATTTGACGACGTGACCCTTGGAATTCGGGCCGGAGCCGTAGCCCACGCCCGCGCCGGAGTTGGCGGGAGAATTGGCCAGACCGTAGAACGCGCCAAAATCGGAATCCGTGAGTTCTTCCCACGCCGAGTTCGCACCGAGCCATTTGTAAGTGTAGGAAACTTCCCAAGTTTTTTTCTTGCCGGACTTGCCGAAGGTGATGCCCGTTGACCACGCGTAGTTGTCCGCCCCGCTGGGCGCGCCGGGATTGATGACATATTCGCCACTCAACTTGACCGGGAACGCGCCGGTGTAAAACGGCGCGCTGTCAAAGTTGTAAGTCACGGACGCGTCCAAGTCCACCGGGTTGAAATGGTAAGCCAGCGAGCCATCGGCTTTGCGGGCATTGCCACGGTTTTGGTTGGGGACAGCAGCCGTCGTGAGCGAGGTGCGGCTGATCATTGGCAAGTAAGCCACGCCGGCGCTGCTGCTCCACTTGGTATTCCACGTCGCATCCCAACGCGCCTGCGCGCCGAGTAACCACGGGTCTTTTTCGTTGCCAGAAATTTCATCCAACATGAAGCCGCCCGCGTTCAACTTAAAACTGTGAACGCTGTTCAACTGATACGCGAACTGCCCGGCGATACCTTCCGGCGTGTAATCCGGATCCATGATGAGATCGGAAAGCGTGAACGGATTTTCCATCTTGCCGACGGTGAAACCGCCGGAGAATGCGCCCGTGAACGGCGTCCATTTGCCGTAAGCCTGATCAATATAGACGAGCTTCTTCGAGCCGTTGTTTTGCATCGTGGTGTTGCCGGAAATCGGATCGCCCTCGTTGCTCGCACCGCCGCTGGCCGCGTCGCTGGAAGTAAACCGGAAGCCCGCCTCGAAATTATCGAGCATCGTAATCGCCAAGCCGGCGCGGAGACGGTAACGCAGACGATTGCGGTCAACAAAGTTTTGGTTCTCGGAATAAAAACCCTCGAAGCGTCCACGCACATCGCCGCTGATCTTGTAGCCGCTCACCCAATCCGGCATCCCGGTCTTGGCGGCAAAGGCGGATTTGAAATCCTTGTCCGTTTCTTCGCGCATCTCCTTGGCTTCGTTCGCGGTCAAAATCCCTTTGTCCACCAGCTTGTCAATCAGCGCGTCCGAAGACTGCGCGTGAGATTGCGAGGTGAAGGCCGTCAACGCCGCCGTTCCGGCCAGTAAGGCCAATTTCGTTTTCGAGTTCTTGGTTTTGAATTGTTTCATGAGTGTTGGTTTGAAATGCGCCAACACTTTGCCGCCATCGCGTTACAGGAATACGTCGCGAATGTTACAATCGTGTGACAACCAAGAAAGCCGTGATAACCGTTACGCTCGCTGCCGGGTCGCCTCGTAAAGAAAAACTGCCGTGGCCACGGCCACATTGAGCGAATTCATGTGCGACGGCATCGGGATTTCCACCATGTCAGCACACGCGGCGAGCGCGGCGGACGTCAGCCCCGGGCCTTCCGCGCCGAACACCAGACAGCAGTCGCCGCGCAATTCCGCGTGCGCCAGCTTCGTCGCATCGGCACGCGGATGCGCCGCCAGGCAACGCACGCCACGCGCACGCAAGGTCGTCAGCGTCGCCGCCAGATTTTCCACGCGCACCACCGGCTGCTCAAAAATCGTGCCCATCGAACCCGAAACCGCGCGACGTTGAAACGGACTGCCACACGTCTCGCCCACGATAAGAATGTGCGCCCCGAACGCCGCGCAACTGCGCACCACCGCGCCGAGATTTTCGGCGCTGGCAATCCCCTCCACTGCCGCGATCAGCAGCGGACGCGGAGCATTATTCAGCAACGTTTCCAAGTCCGGCTGCGGCGGAATCTTCGCCACCGCCA
>JBEEMY010000416.1:0-3049 GCA_041192415.1 Verrucomicrobiota bacterium
CACGCTGACCGTCGGCGAACGCGACGCGAAGAAAGCCGCCGAGGGTTTTCAGGAAATGGTGTTCTTTGAAAAACTCTGGCAGCAGCCGCATCAAAGTTTTGCCGTGACGCTGACCAACCGCACGGCGCGGATTTCGAGCGAAGGCGCGCGCACAACCGTGAGCGTCGGCGGCGTGACGGTGGGCTCGTTCACCGGCGAGTTACAATTTACTTTCTACCGCAACAGCCCGTTGATCCACGCCGACACGGTGATTCATACGCCCGAAAAATTGCGCGCCATTTTATATGACACCGGCTTGAGCAGCATCGCCCCGGATTGGAATAAAATGGTCTGGGCGGATGCGCTAGGAAAAATGCAAAGCGCAGCCGTCGCCGCCAACACTCCGGCGAAACCTGTGGCCACAAAATTTCGCGCGATGATTGCCGAAGGCGGCAATGGTTCGCTAGCAATTTTTCCCGCGCCGCACCAGTATTTTTACCCGCTCGATTTTGCGGATAACTACCAGTTCAACTGGTTCGGCAGCGGCTACCGCGAGATGTCGCAAGGTTTCGGCTTTGGCATTCGCCAGCCGCTCGATGGCGATCAGCGCTGGGTTCCGTGGTTCGATGCACCCGCCGGAACCGAGCAGCACCTCGGCGTATTTTATCTCGTGAGCTCCATGAACGGTGAAAGCACTTTGAAAACCGTTGAACGTTTCACGCACGGCGACCGCTACGAAAAACTTCCCGGCTACCAAACTTTTACCAGCCATTATCACATCGAACACACGCTGGATTTTTTGAACCGCCAGAAAAAACAAAAAACGAACGGTGTGCCGCAGGGTTTGGAAACGCCGGGCTTTGTCAAAAAATTTAAGGAAACCGGCGTGGACATCGTTCACCTCGCGGAATTTCACCAAGGCTGGACGCCCGGCCAGAAAACCGCCGAGCGCTTGCCGATGCTGAAAACCTTGTTTAGCGAATGTGCGCGGCTCTCCACGGAAAATTTTCTACTGCTGCCCGGCGAGGAGCCGAACGTGCATCTCGGCGGACATTGGCTCGCGTTTTTTCCGAAGCCGGTGTTCTGGGTTTTGAACCGCGCGCCCACCGAGCCGCTCGTGGAAAACCTCAATGGTTACGGCCCAGTTTATCACGTCGGCAATGCGGATGACATTTTGCAACTGATGGAAAAGGAGAACGGCCTGATGTGGACGGCACACGCGCGCATCAAGGGTTCCATCCCGTTTCCCGACGGCTATCGCGAGAAAAAATTTTATCAGTCGGAACATTTTCTCGGTGCGGCGTGGAAAAATTTGCCGGCGAATTTGTCGCGCGACACGCTCGGCTGGCGGGCGCTCGATTTGTTCGATGACATGAACCAGTGGGGCGAGCGCAAGCAACTCCTCGGCGAGGTGGACGTGTTTGAGGTGCATCCTGATTCCGAACTCTACGCGCACATGAACATCAATTATCTGAAGCTGGCGCAAATCCCGAAGTTCGCCGATGGCTGGCAGCCGGTGCTGGATACATTGCGGCACGGCAAATTTTTCACGACGACGGGCGAAATTTTAATCCCGGAATTTTCCGTGGCGGGCAAGGCGAGCGGGAAAATCATTTCTGGCAAAAATAAAAAAACGATGCTCCGCGCGAAACTCAACTGGACGTTTCCGCTGGCATTCGCGGAAATCATTTCCGGCGACGGCAAAACGGTTCACCGCCAGCGCATCAAGCTGACGGACACGGAAGCGTTCGGCGCACGCGAAATCAAAATCCCGATTGATTTGACCGGTCAAAAATGGGTGCGGCTGGAAGTGTGGGACATTGCGGCGAACGGCGCGTTCACGCAGCCGGTGTGGGTGGAATAACAAGGCGCGCGGCAACAATTAGTCGCCAGCTTTGGCCGATTGCACTGGCGGAACTTTATCCCACGGCAGCACGCCGCAGCGTTCCGCCCAATCGCGATAGAGCGCGGCGAGTTCCCTGACTTTTTCCGGCTGCGCAGCGGCGAGATTTTTTAATTCGGTGCGGTCGGCTTCCACGTCGTAAAGTTCCCACGCATCGGGGTGACGCGCGACCAGCTTCCATTTTCCAAGCCGCACGGCCCGGTTGCCTTCATGCTCCCAAAACAGCGGACGCTCCGCGCGTTCTTCGCCTCGAAAAATCGGCAGCAGACTGCGGCCTTCCGTCGGCACAATCGGATGGCCGTGGAAGTTTGTGGGATAATTTGCTCCCGCCGCATCCAGACAAGTGGCCATGAGGTCGGTGATGTGCGCGGTCTGTCGGATAAAATTTCCGCCGCCGGAAATTTTCGCCGGCCACGCAGCGATGAACGGCGAGGCAATGCCGCCTTCATGCACAAAATGTTTGTAGAGCCGGAACGGCGTGTCGCTGACGTTGGCCCACGGCACGCCGTAGCTTTGCCAGACATCGTCCGGGCCGGGCAGCACGGCGGGATTGTTGCCGACTTTGATCGGACGACCATCGCGCGTTTTGCTCGGCAAATCATACCAGTCCGCCTGCAAAATCTCATCGCACGCGCCGTTGTCGGACAAAAAAAGCACGAGCGTGTTTTGGTCGGCCTTGGTTTCTTTCAATGCGGCCAGAATTTTTCCGACGCCCGCATCCATGCGCTCGATCATCGCGGCATAGGTGGCCATGCGCGTGATTTGCCAGTCGTGATTCGGTGCATTCGTCCAAGCGAGCACGCGCGAATCGCGCGGCGACAACGGCCAGTTGGCATCCATCAGTCCCATCCCGATCATGCGCTGATAACGGTTTGCCCGCATGACGTCCCAGCCGGCGGTGTAATTGGTTTTGCAGCGCGCAATGTCCTCGGCAGGCGCCTGCATCGGCCAGTGCGGCGCGGTGTAAGCGACATAAAGAAAAAATGGTTTGCCGTCGTCGGCAGATTTTTGGATGTCCGCCACGGCGTGATCGCTGATGGCGTCGGTGTAATAAAAATTCGTGCCGGACGCAGCGGCGGGCGCGTTGCCCGACACGAGCGAAAAGGGATCGAAGTAACTGCTGACGCCGTGGATGGTGCCGAAGTATTCATCAAAGCCGCGTTGCAA
>JBEEMY010000417.1:0-3041 GCA_041192415.1 Verrucomicrobiota bacterium
GGATTTGTTTTGCTGCTGCGCGTGCTGTTCACCGCCGTGCCGAGCGTGACGTTGCACTGGGATAAATTGCTCATCGTTATTTCCGCCATCACGATTCTCTACGGCAACCTGTGCGCTCTCCCGCAACGCAACCTCAAGCGGTTGCTTGGTTACTCCAGCATTTCACACGCGGGCTACTTGTTGCTCGGTGTCGCGGCGCTAAACGCCAGCGGCCAGTCGGCGATTCTGTATTACCTCGCGGGCTATCTCTTCACGGTGGTGGCGGGTTTCCTCGTTATCGCGCTGGTGCTGCGCCATCTCGACAGTGATGACGTTTCCGGTCTCAACGGTTTGAGCCAACGCTCACCGCTACTTGCCGCGACGATGACGATTTCAATGGTCTCGCTCGCAGGCATTCCGCCGCTCGCGGGCTTCTTCGGAAAATTTTTGCTGCTCAAGTCCGTCGTGGAAGCCGCGAAAGTCTCCGGCAACTGCGGCTACTACTGGCTGGTGGGCATCGCGCTGGCGGGCGTGGTGATTTCGCTCTATTACTACTTCAACGTGGTGAAGGCGATTTACTGGAGCAAGGCCGCGAAAGACCTCTCGCCCATCAAGCTCTCGGCTCCGGCGATGGTCACGGCGTGGATCTGTATCGGCGGCATCCTCTGGTTGGGACTGTTTCCGAACACGGTATTGAACCTAGCGAATCAAGCGGTAGTCATCGTCGCAAAATAATTCTCTCGACAATTTTCAAAGAAGGACGGACAAAGTTGTCCGTCCTTTTTTTATTTTTCAATCGGAATTTTGGCCGCAAAAAAGCGTAAAAGTCACAAAGATCCGACATCGAGATTGAATCCTTTTGCGCCTTCTGCGTCTTTTTGCGGCGATTCAATTCACGGCAGTTGCAGGCGGAAGAAGTTTTGCGGCGAACCGGCGGGCGCGTTCGTGGTGAAATTAAATCCGCCGTTCGCATCGAACTGATTGGTGACGATGCTCACCCAGTTCACGAGGTTGGAGGATTGCTGCACCCAATAATTTCCAAACGGAATTCCGTTGCTGCCCGCGAGCGTGAGGTTGCCGCCGCTGATACTGACGTTGCCGAATACTGGCGGGGCAGTGGGCGAGACGACGAGTTTCACCGCGCCGGGTGTGTTGGTGCTGATGGTGTAATTATATCCCACCGGAGCCGAGGCGATCACGAGATTGCCGAGCGCGAGCGTGCCATAGGTGAACAGTGTGTAAGTGCCCGCGCCGAATCCGGCGGCATTCGTCACCGACAACTGGCCGGTCAAAATCAAATCGCCGCTCACCGCCACGCTGTCGCTGCTAGTGCCGAGGGCGAATGGCAAATACGAACTATCGTTCAACGCGAGGCTGCTGGTAAAGGTAAGTGTGCCGGTCGGGTTGCCGGGCGCGAGCGTGGCGCCGCCGTCAATGGTCGTGGCGCTGCCGATGATGCCGTTGCCGGTGAGGATTGCGTCGGAAAAAACTTCCAAATCGCCCGTGCCCGTGCCGGAGCCGGTGGAATTATTCACGCGCAAGGTTCCGGCGCTGACCGTAGTTCCGCTGCCGAAGGTGCTGCTGCCGCTCAAGGTCAGCGTGCCGGAGCCGAGTTTAGTCACGCCCACGTCGCTGCCGGCCACGGCGGAGTTGCTGCTGATGTTGCCGCTGAAGTTCGCGTCGGAATTATTGCCGCCGATGAGGTAGAGCGTATCGCCCGTGCCGCTGGGGGATTGCGCGCTGGCGAGAATTCCCGTGCCGGAAAATGCGCCAAGCACAACGGTGTTGCCGGCGTTGCGCGGCTGCAACGTGCCGTTGATGACGAGCGTGGGAGCGAGCGAGCCAAAGGTGTTGCCGCTACTGTTCGCGGAATAGCGGAGCGAGCCGCCGGACTGGATGTTGATTGTGCCGGTGAAGTTGTCGAACTGCGCGGAACTGGTGCCGCTGAAACTCACGCCGCTGACGAGGTTGAGCACACTATTGGTATTGCCGGAAAACAGATTTCCCGAAAGACCGTTGCCGAGCGCGCCGGAGGAAATGGTTCCGGTGGTGTTCGCTGGAATGGTCATCGTGCCGCCGAAGAAAACTGACGGGCTGCTGGACGGCAACGCGAAGGTGGCGCCGTTGCTGATGGTCATGGCGCCGTTGCCGAGGCTGCTGCCCGCCGCCGCCGAGAGAGTGCCACCGAAAATATTTATTGCCCCGCTGTAAGCCGCGTTGGAATTGGCAATCGTCAGCGTGCTGGAACCGAGTTTCGTCAGTGCGCCGCCGCCGGTGATGGGGCTGCCGCTGAAGGTGTAGTTCTGCGACGAGTTGACGGTGATGGCGGCGGGCGAAACGGCGGCGGGCAGTGTGACGCTCGCGGGATTTGCGCCGGAGTCATCGAACGTCACGGCGTCGAGGTTGTAAAAAATGTCACCGCTGGAACCATTCGCCCAGTTGACGGTGGTGGTGTCCCAGTTCACGCCGTTCGTGCCGCGCCAGATGAGGCTGGCGGCGGGCGTGCCGCTCACGTTGAGCAGCAGGCTGCCGGTCGTGCCGGTGTCGAGCGCGATTGTCTGGCGTGTGCCACTTGGGCCGGCCCACAAAAGATTCGCCGTGCTGCCGCTGGTGGATGTGCCGCCGGCGACGAGCGTGTAAGTGCCGTTCGCCAGCGGGCCGTTTAGAAAATTCGGATTGATGGTCGTCGTGCCGGTGAGCGTGAGCGCACCGCTGTTCAGCAAAATAAAATCATTCACGCCGCCGCCGGTGGTCGTGACGTTTGCCAAATCAAAATTCACCGTGCCGCCGTTCAGCGTCAGTCCATTGCCGAGCGTCATCGTGCCCGAGCCGCCGTTGCCGGGTGAAAATTTTCCGGCGCTATTCACGGTCACCAGCCCGCCGAGGTAGCCTGTGCCGGCGAGCGTGCCCGCTGCGCTCGCGGTGACGGCGCTGGAATTAATCGCGCCGTTCACGACGAGCGCGCCGTTGGTTACGGACGTGGCGCCGGTGTGGTAATTCGTGCCCGTCAGCGTGAGCGTGCCCGTGCCGACCTTTTGGATGGCCAGAGTATTCACGCCGCT
>JBEEMY010000418.1:0-3041 GCA_041192415.1 Verrucomicrobiota bacterium
AATTGCAATTCTATTTTTCCCCGGAATCTGGGATTATGTCTTTGATGGAAGTTGGCAGTGGTGGCGTTTTTCGCGCTGCGAAAAACCCGTCACCGAGCGCAGCGTCAGGCGACGGAATCATTCGTGAACCAAAACGTTACCAGACCACAAAGTGACCGCTGCGCGGTCAAGTCCGGTCGCAGCGCGACCAGACCCACCGCCCGACGTCGCTAATTTCAATCCGCTTCGAGCGAAAGTTCGGCGGACGTGGCGGGCTCCGTTTTTTCCGGCGTCACTTCCTTGGCCGGTTCGGCTGCGGGTGCATTCGCATCGTGCAGACGCACGAGCGCGGGGCGCAGCACCCGGCCTTGAAAACTCATCCCCGGCGCGAGCGTCTCGGCGATGACGGCATCGGCGGACGGATTTTCCACGCCATGCGCGCGAAATTTTTGCGCGTCAAATTTTTCTTCCGGCGCGGCACTGAAAGGCGTCACCCCCACGCGGCGCGCGGCATCGCGGCAGGCGTTTTGGAAACTGCCGATCTGCTCGGCCAGCTCCGGCTGACCGGAACGCACGGCGGCGGTGTGCAGCGCATAAATATGGTCGAGGATGCGCGCGACAACCTGCAACCAGTCGCCCTCGGTGCGGCGGAGTTTTTCAACTTCGAGCCGGAGCGAACCCTTCTCGGTGTCGTTGAGCTTCACCTGAAATTCGTTGAACTCATGGATTTCCGTGCTCATGCGCTCGGCGATTTCAGCGGCGGCGGCGACGGTCTTGTCGGTGTTGCCTTTGGTGGCTTCCTGCACGCGCGCCCACTGGTCGGTGGCGACGGCGATCTGGGCGGAATATTTTTTCAGATCATGCAACTGCTCGGCCACGGTGGTGACGGCGTTGACATCAATTAATTTTTTTGTGGCGCGATAATCGAGGATGAACGGCAGGCAGCCGAGCAACGCGCCGAGCGCCACGCAGCCGGCGATGATGCCGATTTGCAAATCTGAAATCGGATGCGCGGCCTTGCTGATCACGGCCGCGGCGACGGCGAGCATGGCGACGTTGGCGGCGAGAAACGGCCACTTGGGAATTTTCCATTCGGGAACTTCGTTCATGCGCGCAGTGTCCGAAAAATGTCGGTGCAGCGCAAGTCGGCGGCGCATTTCTCCTCGACTATATCGCCGTGAAACGAAAATCATCTGCGCGTGCGCACCTGCGTCATTTTCAATCCCGTCGCGCGCGGCGACAAGGCACGGCATTTCCGCGAATGGCTCGAGGGCATCGCGACGGCCTGCACGCTCAAGCCCACACGCTGCGCGGGCGATGCGCGGCGGCTCGGTGCGGAAGCGGTGGCGGAAAACTTTGAACTCATCATCGCCGCCGGCGGCGACGGCACGGTGAACGAGGTGTTGAACGGCATCGGCGATTCACCAGATGGCTTTGCGAAAACGTGCCTGGGCGTGCTGCCGCTCGGCACGGTGAACGTCTTTGCGCGTGAGCTGAAAATCCCCGCGCACATCCCGGACGCGTGGAAAATTTTGCAACGCGGCAACGAAAAGCGGATTGACCTGCCGCGCGTGGAATTTTCCATGAATGGAAAACTGGAGCGGCGCTATTTTATGCAACTGGCGGGCGCGGGTCTGGACGCGCGGGCGATTGAACTGGTGAATTGGGAATTGAAGAAAAAGCTTGGCGGGCTGGCCTACGTTGTCGCCGGCTTCAAGGCGCTGCTGGAACCAAAACCACAGATCACTGTGCGCGCGGACGGGCAGGAAATCACCGGCGAAATGGTGTTGCTCGGCAACGGCAAACTTTACGGCGGGTCGTATGAAATTTTTTCAGCAGCAGAATTGGCGGACGGCCAACTCCACGCCTGCGCCCTGCCCCGAGCGAATCTCCGCTCACTCCTGCGCTGCGCCCCTGGTTTTCTGCTCCGAAAAAAACTGCCGGAACCGGCGGTGCGACGGCTACGCGCGGCTCAATTTGAACTGACGAGCGCCACGCCCGCCGCGTTTGAACTGGACGGCGAATGGGTCGGCCAACTGCCCGCGACGTTTTCCGTGGAGCCAAAAAAACTGCGCGTCAGCGTGCCGTGACCGCGCGGCAAGGCGCAGCGGCAAAACAATTCTTTTCACAACGCCCGTCACACCTGCTAAAAATCCGCCATGCAAGATTTGATTGCCAAAGCCGCCACGCTCCTCGAAGCGTTGCCTTACATCCAAAAATTCAGCGGTGAAATTTTCGTCGTGAAATACGGCGGCTCGTTCATGGACTCGCCCGACCAGGCCGTGCGCAACGGTGTCGCGCGTGACGTGGTGTTTCTCGAAGCGGTGGAAATCAATCCCGTCGTCGTCCACGGCGGCGGCAAAGCCATCACCCGCGCCATGGAAAAAGCCGGGCTGAAAGCAAATTTCATCCAAGGCCAGCGCGTCACGGACGAGGCCACGGTGAAAATCGTGGACGATGTTTTGTCGCGCGAGATCAATCCCGAAGTCGTCGCCACCATCAATGCGCTCGGCGGCCAGGCGGTGGGGTTTTCCGGCGCGGATATTTTCAAATGCAAAAAACTTTACCTCGACGACAAAGAAAATCCCGGCCAGAAAATTGACATCGGCTACGTTGGCGAAGTGATTGAAGTGAACGTCGCGCCGCTGAAAGAATCCATCTGGTGCGGTCATACGCCCGTCATCAGCCCGACTGCGCGCGGCGAGGATGGAAAGATTTACAACTGCAACGCCGACGTGGCCGCGGCGATGTGCGCCATTGCGCTCAACGCCAAACGCCTCGTGTTCATGAGCGACGTTCCCGGTTTGATGCGCGATTTCAAAGACCCGTCCACGCTCATCAAGCATTTGCAAATCAGCGAAGTCCCCGCACTCAAAGCCGCCGGCATCGTGGACAAGGGCATGATTCCAAAAGTGGATAGCGCCGTGGCCGCCATCAAAGCCGGTGTGGAAAAAGTTTCCTTCGTGGATGGTCGTGTGCCGCATTCCGTGCTGATGGAAATTTTCACCGACGAAGGCGTGGGCACGGAAGTCGTGCTGTGATGAAAAAGATTTTGCAGTTTG
>JBEEMY010000419.1:0-3028 GCA_041192415.1 Verrucomicrobiota bacterium
TCCGGCGATGACAACGCCACCGATGGCACGGCGCGCGGCTTCGACACCATTCTGGATAATCCGAATTTCACCGGCGGCCCGTTCAGCTACTGGACGCGGCAGGGATTTAATTTAGGCGGCACGATGGTGAACCTGAAAACGCCGAGCAGCCTCGTGCCTGATTTGCGTTCCAGCAAAACAGAAGGGCAGGCGAACTTCGTGAATCCGGGCGTGTTCATCTTTGGCCTCGGCGCGGAGTTTGACGTGACGCCGAAGCTGCGGACGTTTCTCAACGTGAATTACATCACGTTTGCCGAAACGGATTCGATTAAAACCGCCTTGCTAACCAACAAAGCCGGCAGTGAAGTTGGCTGGGACTTGAGCTTTGGCATCCAGTATCGTCCGTTGCTGACGGACAACATTATTTTCTCCGGTGGCTTCGGCGCGCTGCTGCCGGGCAGCGGGTTCAAGGACATCTACAAGACGAGCACGAATCCCGTGCCGGGCTTTGATCGCACCGACCGCACCGGCTCGGTGGATGATTTTCTTTACAGCGGATTGATTGCGGTCACGTTCACCTATTGAAACATGAAAAATCGTTTCCATAATTTCAAAATAGAATTTAATTTTTCGAGTGTGAGTGAATTTATTTTCGCCAATCCGCTTCGCGAACAAATCCCCGGCCCGTCAGGGCGAAAGAAAATAGCCCACCGTTTCAACGGTGGGTTCGCAATGCAAACCGGAATAAGTCCCGCAGGGACGGCAGAATAATGCACACATTCACCAACAGCCTGTTTCATTGCGTGTGGAGCACGAAAGGACGGCAGCCTGTCCTGACGCCGGAAATCCAAGCGCGCCTGTGGCCTTACCTCGGCGGCATCGCCCGCGCGAACAAAATTTCTGCGCTGGCGGTGGGTGGATTTGCTGACCATGTTCATGTCTTGATTTCATTGCCCGCGACCATTTCGCTTTCTAAAGCTATTCAACTTCTCAAAGGTAATTCATCCAAATGGCTGCATGAAGAATTCAAAGAGCTATGGTCATTCAGTTGGCAGGAAGGTTACGGCGCATTTTCCATCGGCATCTCTGGGGTGGAAGACACGAAGAAATATATCGCCAACCAAGCCGAACATCATCGCCAGAAAACCTTCCTTGAAGAGTTCAAAACTTTTTTGGAAAAACACGGACAAGCCTATGACGAACGCGACCTCTCGGTATAATTTCTGCCGTCCCGGCGGGACTCGTCCACGCGCCGCGCGCAAACCCACCGTTGAAACGGTGGGCTATTCTCTTTCGCCCTTGCGGGCTGTCGTGCTCATGGCGGCGTTGGCGCTGATTGGAAATTTTTCTTTGTTCGCTGAAACTTTCGACGGCTCCGGCCCGGAAATTTCCGTCCCCAAAAATATGCCGGCGGACACCGCGCACGCGCTGCCGAAGCCGAACTGGATTGACCAATCGCAACTCGATGCGGACAAAAAGTCGGTCGGCTGTCTGGAATGCCACAAAGGCAGCGAGCCGATGCACGCGTCCAAGAGCGTCGTGCTCGGCTGCACCGATTGTCACGGCGGCAACGCTGCAACCGGTTTGAAACAGACGCAAGCGCACGTCGCGCCGCGCAATCCGGTGTTCTGGCAAAGCTCGGCGAATCCGAACGACTCAACCGTCCTGTTGAATCACGAGTCACGCGAGTTCATCAAGTTCGTGAACCCCGGTGACCTGCGCGTGGCGGAAGAAACCTGCGGCCCGTGTCACGGTGACATCGTGAAAAATGTCGGCCACAGCATGATGCGCCACGGCGGGATGCTCTGGGGCGCGGCGCTCTACAACAACGGCGCGCACAACCAAAAAAATTATCGCTTCGGTCAGGCTTATGGCGCGGATGGAACGGCGCTGCGTTTGGAAAGCCCCATTCCGGTGACGCCGGAGATGACTGACCGCTGGGGCATTCTTCCGTTCCTCGATCCGCTGCCGCGTTTTGAAATCATTCCGCCCAGCAACATTCTCCGCATCTTCGAGCGCGGCGGTGAAAAACAACTTTCGCTCGGCAGCCCTGATCCGTTTGAGCCGACCGGCAAGCCGGCACGCCGTTTGAGCGAACGCGGCCTCGGCACATTGAACCGCATTGACCCGGTGTATCTGAATCTGCAAAAGACGCGCCTGCATGATCCGTTGCTCGACTTCATGGGCTCGAACAATCATCCCGGCGATTATCGCAGCAGCGGCTGCACGGCGTGTCACGTTGTTTATGCGAATGACCGTTCACCGTCGCATTCCGGCTGGTATGCCAAATACGGCAACCAAGGTTTAAGTTTCAGCGCCGACAAGGCCATCCGTAAAGACGAGCGCGGCCACCCCATCACGCATCAGTTCACGCGCGCCATTCCGACCGCGCAGTGCATGAACTGCCATATGCACCAAGGTAACCTGTTTGTGAATCCCTACCTCGGCTACACTTGGTGGGATCAGGAGAGCGACGGCGAATTCATGTATCCGGCCAAGCAAAAAAATCCGACGCCGGAAGAATTGGTGAAATCCATCCGCGATAATCCCGAAGCCGCCGCCGCGCGCGGCCTCTGGAGCGATCTAGATTTTCTGGAAAAAGTTTCCGAGTTGAATCCGAAGTTGAAGGAAACGCAATTCGCCGATTACCACGGCCACGGCTGGATTTTCCGCGCGGTGTTCAAGCATGACCGCGAAGGCAACCTGCGCGACCGCTCGGAAAAAATTATTCCACACGACGATCCGCAGAAATTTGCGAAGGCAATTCATCTCAAGGACGAACATCTCGCGCATGGGATGCAGTGCGCCGACTGCCATTTCGACGTGGATGTCCACGGCAACGGCCTGCTCTACGGCGAGCCGCGCGCGGCCACGACCATCGAGTGCATCGACTGCCACGGCACGGTGACGCGGTATCCGACACTGTTCACGACCGGTCCCGCGTCGCAGCCGGGCGGCACCGACCTTTCGCTGCTGCGCACGCAGGACGGCCGCAAGCGCTTCGAATGGCGCGACGGCAAGCTCTATCAGCGCGCGGCGCTGGACCCGG
>JBEEMY010000420.1:0-3019 GCA_041192415.1 Verrucomicrobiota bacterium
ACGGGCGTGAGCTGCGAGACACCGGGTTTGTTGGGGCCAAGATCATACCAGTCGCCAAGGCCATAATTGACGATGTGATTGTCCGCGCGCGTGCCAAGGTAGGCAACGTAGGCGCGCATCGCAGCGAAGTGGCGGCGGAACAATTCAAGGTCGCCGCTGAATTCATATTGCTGCCACGGCACGAGAATAAATGTGGCGCTCCATTCGGGCGAGTCTCCGAAATCATTACGCAGATGATTCGTGTCGGTGGCCGTGCGAAAGATGGTGTATTCCGGCGCGGTCGTGGGCACGAGACCGTTGGTGAGTTGTGAATCAGCGATGTCATTCATCGTCTTGGTGAAGAGTTGGTCGAGCGCAAATTCATACCGCAACGCTGGGCCGTTCAAGTGGTCTTCCTCCAGCCAGCCGAGTTTTTCGCGGTGCGGACAATCGGTCATCAGGCTGACCATATTGCTGCGCTGCGCCCAGCGGACGAGTGTGCGAATGCGATTGAACAATGTGTTGGAGCATTCAAATTCACCGACGGGTTCGGATGCGGAATGAACCACGACGCCCGCGATGGATTTTATTTTTGGCAACGGGCCATTCGTGACGGTGGGCGTGAGATGCACCTGCAAATACCGGCAGCCAACGTAGAAAAATTTCGGCGACCACGTCTCAACACCGTCGGTAGCCTTGATGAATTCACACAGATAAGCTCCGCGCCGGCCCGCTCCCATGGATTTTTGATCAACGAAGCCGTTCGTATCAATCAACTCTGAGGGCATCAGGCTGACCTTGCTGCCCGCCGGTCCGGAAACACTGACGCGCGGGATGTGCGAGGCGTTTTGTCCAAGGTCATAGAGCGTGTCGCCGTTGGTGAGCGCGCGTGAGCTGATGGCGTTGTGGACTTCAAATAGTTTCAACGGCGGCGCGGCGGCGGAAAGTCCGCGCAGCTCGCCGCCGGGGCCATTGACGACGATTGCAGGATTCCATTTTGAATCATCAAAGCCAGGATGGTTCCAGTTTTTCTGGACGAGGCGGGTGTCATAGTCTTCGCCGCCATAAATCGTATTGAACGTGATTGGGCCGGATGCGCCGCGCCAGGTCTCATCGGTGCCGATGAATTCCACCGAACCGTCGGCGTATTCAAGGCGGATTTGGGCGATGGCTTTTTGCGGACCGAACGAGCCTTTGAATTTGGTGAAGCGTCCGCTACCAAGGACTTGATACATCCCGTTTCCGAGTTCGATGCCGGCGGCGTTTTTTCCACGTTTCAAATCCGACGTGATGTCATGCGTATCATAGAGGCAGGTCTTGTCATACTTTGTCCATCCCGGCGAAAGAACATCGTCGCCAATTTTTTTGCCATTGAGCGTGAGTTCGTATTGGCCAAGACCGCAGACATGGATGAGTGCGCGTTTGAGGTCGCGCTTTACGGAAAATTCTCGGCGCAGGAGCAGTGAGGGGATATTGGTAGCCACAGCACCGATCCATTGCGCGTGCCAGCCAGCCGCGCCGAAGTCGGCCGAAGATGGGGTATTTGAATTCAAAATCCCCATTGTCCACAGGGCGGGCTTGCTCCACGCGGAAACCGTTCCTTCGGCATCCCACGCGCGGACTTTCCAAAAAACCGGCTGTGACGATTTCAATTCAGACCCCGCGTAAAAAATCTGGATTGACTCGTCAGAAACCACTTTGCCACTCGCCCACAAGTCGCCGATACCGTGGGCGAGATTTTTCATGGACGACGCGGCGAGTATTTCATACGCCAACTGCTTTTGGTTTTGTTTGCTGCTGGCAAACCGCCAGGCAAGTCGTGGATGCGGAGAATCAACGCCAGACGGATTGCCTGCGTAATCACAACGCAAATCAACCGGCGTCAGTGCCGCCAGCAGGTTGGTGGCAAAAGTCAAAAGCAGCAATGCGAGGCGATTTTTCATGGCGATTCGGTAGTGTCAGGAACGGACGGAGAAGTTTCCAGTAGAGTTTCAAAAAGTTTTTCAGGCCGCCGCCAGCCTCGTCTTCAATGCAGTAAATCAAAGCCAATGGTTCGTATCGCGAGTCAGGATTGTGAACTGATTTACAAGCTCTGGTTGGCACTATTCTTAAATGAAATGTGTTTTTTCGTATTATCATTTGCTGCGGGGTTGTGTTACTGTTTGCCATCACCAATTGAAATAATGCACGTGCCCCACCAAGCCCTGTCGTCTCGTTCCGTTACTCGTCGGAATCATGGATTCACTTTGATTGAATTGCTGGTTGTCATCGCCATCATCGCCATTCTGGCGGCGATGCTGCTGCCGGCTTTGTCGGCTGCAAAAAGAAGAGCGCATGCTGCTTACTGCACCAATAATACCAAGCAGCTGACTCTGGGTTGGATAATGTATCAGGGGGATGAAGGCGAAAAATTGATGGCAATCAATTCTTGGGTGGATACAACTGACGGTTTGGATTTCGGAATTCACACATCAAATACCAACACAATTCCGTTGATTGGCCCGACTTCGTTGATGTCCGCGTATATAAAAGCACCGGGATCCTATAAGTGTCCTGGCGATGCAATCAGTGCTCGCAACGGTGTGCGGGTTCGCAGTTACTCAATGATGCAGTCTTTGACTGGTGGTGGAAACCCTGCTGGTAATACGGGGGGGCAGTTTTTTAACGCCAATGGACATCAGTATTTTACCGCTACAAAAAGCGGCGATCTTGGCCACCCTGGCCCAGTAAATTGCATTGTTTTTACTGATGAAAACGGGGATGGGATTAATGATGCCGTTTTTGCCATGAAATATGGAAAAGCGGTGGGGTCTGAAGAGTGGCAAGATCTTCCAGCCTCTTATCATAACCGGGTGACAATTTTTTCGTTTGCTGACGGCCATTCTGAATCACGCAGATGGTTTGACCCCAGAACGTATCAGAAAGACTGGATGTGTGTTGGTGACTCTACGCACATTCCGTGGAACGGTTATGCTTTGAATCGCAGCGTGGACTACGAATGGATGATGGATCGTGTAGCCTATAAATAAATTTGCAGTTA
>JBEEMY010000421.1:0-3016 GCA_041192415.1 Verrucomicrobiota bacterium
CGGCAACTACGGCGACCAAGGTTTTATTTTTCAGGCGACGGCGAACATTCCTAATTTCAGCGGCAATCATCCCGTATTTGGCGTGTGGGTGATTGACCACGAGGCGGCTGGCCTTGGCATCCGCGAAGACACGCGGCGCATCACGGGAAATTTAAGCCGCTTCGTGCCGCACTTTTTCACATGAGCTTTGAGAATCCAACGCGCCTGCGCATCGGGATGCACGGGGTTTTTGCCGGAAAAGATTTCCGGCTCATTGGCCGCGTCGTGATGGGTGTGGAGATTGAGGGCGAAACGTATTACTGGAACGAATTCAATCTCCAGTCCGACGCTGGCGACGCGGCCACGCTCGTCTATGAAGAAACGGAAGGCGGCGCAACGTGGCGGCTGTTCACCGAGTTTGAACCGGACTATCCGATGACGGCGGCGGATGCGGTGCTTAAGCAAGTTGGCGATGTCATCAATCTCACCGGCGAAGATGTGCGCGTGACGCTGGTGGATTCATCGCGTGTCTATCGCGTGGAAGGTCTCGCGCCGCGCGCTACCAAGGTCGGCAGTGTGGATAATTATTTCAACGCCGAGCTGCGCGACAAAATGCTCGCCGTGAGCTGGACGGGTCAGGCTGTGGAATTTTATCAAGGCATCACGCTCTCGGCGCAAGCTGTGGCCAGGGCGTTTCGGCTGACGGCGGTGGAGCCAGCCTCGAACCGTCTGCCTTTTAATTTTGACCGGCAGGCGCGGCTGGGCGGTGGCGGTTCGGCGGATTATTCGAGTGGGCTAAAATTTATCGTTCAGGCGGTGGTCATCGTCGCCGTGTTCCTGATGATTTTTGGACGCGGATTATTTTCTGGGACGATGACACGCGAAGCTCCGCCCGTAAAAAGAATTGCCGCCGCCACGCCACCGTTGGCCATCGGCGTCGAGGGTCGTTGGCATGAAACGAAATTTCGCATCATTGCGCACGCGGTGGTGGAGATTGCGGAGCCGGGCGTGATTTTTGACCGCCACGAATATATGCTGGCCGACGATTTGGGCACCCCCTCGCTGCTCGTCTGTGGCGATGCTCCGGGCGCAACGGATTGGACTTTGTATGCGCCACTCGTGCCGCTGCTGCCACCGACGGCGCCGGAGTCGGCCACCAAAAAATCCGGCGATACGGTGAATGTAGACGGCGTGACGGCGACGATCACGGAGCTTTTTCAATCCACCGTGAAGAGTGTGGACGTGCTGGAATTAGCCAGCATCCGCGCGGGCGACGTGAGCTTTGGCTACGCGGGAAGTTCACCTTACAACACGCTGTTCGTGCGTTGGGACAAATCCAGCATCCATTTCTATCGTGGCAAAAAAGTTTCGCCGCAGGAGTTCGCCGCGATTTTTTCAACTGCCAGAATTCAGTGAAGCGACGAGCGTTGCCGACGAATTGGCTTGCCAATAAAACTGGCACACCCAAAATAACCGCCGTCAGTTTTGGAGCAGTCCGGAGCAGTCCGCTTTTCAAAACCCTCAAGCCAGCGTAGCTCAGTGGTAGAGCAACGGTTTCGTAAACCGTAGGTCGGTGGTTCAATCCCACTCGCTGGCTCCAGTTTTCCTCCCGCAAAAATCAGAGTGCCATCGCCACTCGCTGGATGCTCACGGCCTTGCCGCTGGCGTTATCAATCTCAATCACCGCGCCGCATAATTTCACATCGTTGCGTGCCACTTCGAACCGCTGGGGCAGGGCGGTGCGGAAACGGGTGACGACCGGCACGATTTCACGGCCCAAAACACTTTCGTGCGGGCCAGTGAAGCCGGCATCGGTGAGATACGCCGTGCCGCCGGGAAAAATCTGTTCATCCGCCGTCTGCACATGCGTGTGGGTGCCGACCACCGCGCTGACCTGACCGTCGAGCATCCGCGCGAACGCGATTTTTTCCGAGGTCGCCTCCGCGTGAAAATCCACGAAGATGATGGGCGTGTGCTGGCGCAGCCACTTCGCCTCGTCGAGCGCGAGCGTGAACGGATTGTCCAGCGGCGGTTGCATGAAGGTGCGGCCCTGCGCATTCATCACGGCCACGGGCGGCAGGTCGCGGATTTTGAGAATGGTGCTGCCTTTGCCGGGCGTGCCGGGCGGATAATTCAGCGGACGCAGAAAACGCGGCTCGCTTTGCAGCAGTTCGATGACTTCCTTTTGATCCCACAGATGATCGCCCGTCGTGATGGCGTCCACGCCGTAGCCGAAGAGTTCCGTGGCGATGTCCGGCGTGATGCCGTTGCCACCGGCGGAATTTTCGCCGTTGGCGATGATGACATCCAAGCCATGCGCCGTCTTGAGTTTGGGCAATAGTTCCTTGACCGCGCGCCGGCCAGGCGAACCGACAATGTCACCGATGAAAAGAATTTTCACGCGGAAAATTTAACCGCGAAAGCATCGAAAGACACGAACAGAAATCGCCGCCGGTCAGGGGTTTTTCGAGGGCGCGTCGCCCTTGAATTGCACCGCGTTTTTGCGGACGACATCCGCCTTGGCGACAAACATCCAGCCCGTATCGCCTTGGCGGATGTATTCGAGCTGCCAGTTTTCCCAGCCGCGCCGCTTGGCCTCCGTCTCGGCCACGGCGGAGGTGGCGCGCTTCACGAAGATGATGCGCTCCTCGCTCTTCATCGCCTGACCTTGGCGCGTGGTGATGGTGAAATGGTCGTCGTTGATGTTCTCGATGAAATATTTCGGCGCGGTCGGCAGGCTCTGGCCAAAATCATCGTTGAAGGAATGTTCCTCGTGCGTGGCGCAGCCGGAACTGAAAACCGCGAGCGCGGTGGTGAAGGTTAAAAAACAGAACAACCGGAACTGGCGGAGTGTTTTCATGAGGCCATCCTAGCACGTTCCAAAAAGCTGACAAGCCCATGGCTAACAAGTGCGCATTTGCAGCAGTTAAAATAAAAAGCAGCCTCCGTTTCCGGAGGCCGCCTTTGTTTAATTGATTTTTATTTCACGCCTTCGCCACCAACTGCCGCAACACATACGGCAAAATGCCACCGTGCT
>JBEEMY010000422.1:0-3013 GCA_041192415.1 Verrucomicrobiota bacterium
CCGCAGGATGGTGACTTTGTTGGCCGTCGTCATTACGTGGGGAATGTGCCACAGCCCGCGTGGATTCGCACGTCCGCAGGCATCTGGCCGGAGAGACCTTTGCTGGAAGCCGTCGCCGCCTCGCCGCAGTCATCCAAATTCGCTCGCGCCGTTCGCTTGACACTGCCGCGCGCAAACTTCATTTTCATGTGATTGTTTTTTAATCAAGAAATCAAATGAGCGCATCACATAACTTGTTCGGCACGCTGCAAACCTTCGAACTCGGCAACGGCAAACCCGGAAAATTTTACTCCCTCCCCGCTTTGGAAAAAGCCGGTGTCGGCCCCATCTCCAAACTGCCGGTTTCCATCCGCATTGTTCTTGAATCCGTCCTGCGCAATTGCGACGGCAAAAAAGTTTCCGAGGCCAACATCAAGGAACTCGCCAACTGGCAGGCAACCGAGACGCGCACGGCGGAAATCCCGTTCGTGGTCGCGCGCATCGTGCTGCAAGATTTTACCGGCGTACCGCTGCTGGTGGATTTGGCCGCGATGCGCACGGCGGTCGAAAAGCTTGGTAAGAATCCGAAAATCATCGAGCCGCTCGTGCCGGTGGATTTGGTCGTGGATCATTCCGTGCAAGTGGATTTCGCGGGCGCTGCGGATTCCATGGCGCGCAATTTGGATTTGGAATTCACCCGCAACCGCGAGCGCTACCAGTTTTTGAAATGGGGTATGCAGGCCTTCGACACGTTCAAAGTCGTGCCGCCGGGCATCGGCATTGTGCATCAAGTAAATCTGGAATTTCTCGCCAAGGGCGTGCTGAATGCCGGTGAAGTTTATTATCCCGACACACTGGTCGGCACCGACTCGCACACGACGATGATCAACGGTCTCGGCATCGTGGGCTGGGGCGTCGGCGGCATCGAAGCGGAAGCGGGGATGCTCGGCCAGCCGGTTTATTTTCTCACGCCGGATGTCGTGGGCGTTCACATGACAGGCGCGATTCGCGAAGGCGTCACTGCCACAGACGTGGCGCTCACCGTCACGCAGATTCTTCGCAAGGCAAAAGTCGTCGGCAAGTTTGTGGAATTCTTCGGCCCCGGTGCCGCCGCATTGCCGCTCGTAGATCGCGCGACCATCGCGAACATGGCGCCGGAATACGGCGCGACAATGGGTTTCTTCCCAATTGATGCGGAGTGCGTCAATTATTTGAAAGCGACTGGTCGCACCGATGAAGCCGTCAAGACCTACGAAAATTATTACAAGGCGCAAGGCTTGTGGGGCATTCCGAAAAAAGGTGAAATTATTTACTCGCAGGAAATCGAACTCGACCTCGGCAGCGTGTTGCCCAGCGTCGCCGGTCCGAAACGTCCGCAAGACCGCATCGAATTGCCGAAGCTGAAAAACGAATTCATCGCCGCGTTCAGTAAGCCCGTCACGGAAAATGGTTTTGGAATGAAGGCCGAGGAGTTATCGCGCACCGTTCACGTCTCGGCGGGTGGCGAAATTCACGCGGGCGGCGGCAGTCAGTCGAACGCAAATGCGCAGCGCAGCGAACAGGAAATGGCCGCCGAACATCCCACCGCCGACCCGGTTCACGCCAAGGCAGCACAACTTAAAGGCAGCATCCGCAACGGTTCCGTGCTCATCGCGGCCATCACGAGTTGCACGAATACGAGCAATCCGTCCGTGATGCTCGCCGCCGGTCTGCTCGCGAAAAAAGCCGTCGAACGCGGCCTCACGGTTAATTCCACGGTCAAGGCGTCGCTCGCGCCCGGCTCGCGTGTCGTCACGGATTATTTGAATGCGACCGGCCTCCAGCCATATCTCGACAAACTTGGTTTCAACCTCGTCGGCTACGGCTGCACGACGTGCATCGGCAATTCCGGTCCGTTGCATCCGGCCATCGAGGACGCGATTGTAAAAAATAATTTGGTCGCCGCCGCCGTGCTCTCCGGCAACCGTAATTTCGAGGCGCGCGTGCACCAGAACATCAAGGCGAACTTCCTCATGTCGCCGCCGCTCGTCGTCGCATTTGCGCTGGCGGGCCGCGTGGACATTGACCTTGCCAACGACGCGCTCGGCACCGGCAAGGACGGCAAGCCCGTTCACCTGCGCGACATCTGGCCGAGCTTGAAAGAAGTGCGCGACCTCATGCAGGCAGCGTTGCAGCCGGAAATTTTCCGCAAGCTCTACAAAGATTTCGCCGCGCAAAATCCGAAGTGGAACGAAATCTCGTCCAGCACCGGCAACGTGTATGAATGGGATCGCAAATCCACTTACATTCAGGAGCCGCCGTTCTTCGAAGGTTTCTCGATGACCCCCGGCAGCATCGCTCCGATCACCGGCGCGCGCGCGCTCGGCATTTTTGGCGACAGCGTGACGACCGATCATATTTCGCCTGCCGGTGCGTTCAAGAAATCCACGCCTGCCGGAAAATATCTCATCGAGAACGGCGTCGCGGTGGAAGATTTTAATAGCTACGGCTCGCGGCGCGGCAACGACCGCGTGATGACGCGCGGCACGTTCGCGAACGTCCGCATCAAGAACCTCATGGTGCCCGGTGTGGAAGGTGGCGTGACCAAGTTGCAGCCGTCCGGCGAACAGGTCAGCATCTACGATGCCTCGATGAAATATCAGGCCGAGAAAACGCCACTCGTGATTCTCGCTGGTCAGGAATACGGCACCGGCTCGTCGCGTGACTGGGCCGCGAAAGGCACGAACCTCCTCGGCGTGAAGGCCGTCGTGGCGCAGAGCTTCGAGCGCATTCACCGCAGCAACCTCGTCGGCATGGGCGTGCTGCCATTGCAATTCAAAGAAGGCATCACCGCGCAGACCTTGAAGCTCGACGGCACCGAGACCTACGACATCGTCGGCCTCGACGCAAACATCAAGCCGCAGCAAGACCTCACGCTGAAGATCACGCGCAAAGACGGCAGCGTGGAAAACGTGAATGTCCGTTGCCGCATTGATACGCCCATCGAAATTGACTACTACCAGCACGGCGGCATTTTGCCGTATGTGTTGCGGCA
>JBEEMY010000423.1:0-3012 GCA_041192415.1 Verrucomicrobiota bacterium
CGCAGACCTTGCCAGCGGATTTCCAAAAGTTCGGCGTCGTCGCTGTCGGCAAAAATCGTGGAGGTGCGCGCCATGCGGCTCAACGCGGCGATCTCACCGAAGAATTCTCCCGCGAACATTTCCGCAGTGCGGTGCTGGTCTAAAATGCGTGGCACGTCCTGTAGAAAAACACGCGTCTCGCTTTCATTCTGGCGCGCACTGACGCCGGAGCTTTGCCCCAAAATCGTGCGCGGCAAAACCTCTGGCGGGCGCGAGCGGTTCCAGAGCTGGGCGAGCGTGCGGAAGATTCCCTTCTTGTTCGTCGCCTGACGGCCGAGCAGCGACGGAGCAAGGTCGGGCTTGAGCACCACGCGCGCCGTGCCTTGCAAAATTAAAAATGCAGACGTGCCGTAGTCGCCTTGGCGCATGATGATTTCGCCTTTGCGAAATTTCAGAACGCGCGCGTCGTTGCGGAGGATTTCGCGAAGCGGCGTGCGCTTGGGAAATTTTTCCGCGTCCATCTGGCTGAACGGCGCGGTGAAGAGCAGCCGCGTCACGTCGTCCTCGGTCATGTTCGCATCGAACGCGGCATCCCAGCGTTGCGGGCGTTCGAGAATGGTCGGGGCGGCGGGCATTTCAGTTTAGGAATTATTAAGCATCCAAAACCAAATCATTCTTGGGGCGGCACACGCACGTCAAACAAGTTCCCGCATCCGGCGTGGTGTCGGGCTTTTTGAGATACGTCACGTCGCCGGACTTCACCGCCACGCCACACGAGCCGCAGCCGCCCGCGCGACAACCGGAATCAATCTTCACACCCTGCGCCTCCGCGAACGTCAAAAGATTTTCCGACGACGGCTCCCAGCGCACGGTCTTGCCCGAGCGCGCGAACGTGACCATGACTTTTTGCAGATGCGTGGTCTCGGCTTGCGTCGGCACGGCGGCTTTTTTCTTCACGGTCGCCGGGCCGAACGCCTCGAAGTGGACGACGCTGTCCGGCACGCCCCACGCTTCGAGGCCGTCGGTCAAACTTTTCATGAACGCGCCGCTGCCGCAGAGGTAGTATTCAAAATTGTTCGACGGTAAAATTTCCTTGAGCAACTCGATGCCCACGCGGCCTTCGTGCTGAAAATCTTTTCCCTTCACGTCTTTTTCGCTGGGCTTGCTGTAGGCGACGTGCAGATGAATGTTGTCGTTCTCCGCCACGAGTTTTTCCAGCTCGGCTTTGTGAATGTGTTCGCGAACGTTACGCACGCCGAAGAAAAAATACGCCTCGCGCTTGGAGCCGCTGGCCGCAATGGCGTTGGCCATGCTCAACATCGGCGTGATGCCGACGCCGCCGGCGAGCAGGACGATGGGATTTGTCTTCGCCATGTCCAAAAAGAAATGGCCGGTCGGCGATTTGACGTTGAGGATGTCGCCTTCCTTCACCACGTCGGAAAAAAAACTGGAGCCTGCGCCCGGCGGCAACTCCGGTTTGTCCGGCGGCGACTTTTCCTTTTTGATCGTGACGCGGTAATATTCTTTCTGATGCGGACTGTCGGAAAGCGAGTAGCAGCGGATGAGCGGCTTGTCGCGTCCGGGCAAGTCGAGCTGGAACGTGAGGTATTGCCCCGGCTTGAACTGCGGCAGCGGACGGCCATCGTGCGGTTTCAGGTAGAAGGCATTCACGTCGTCGCACTGCGAAATTTTTTTGACGACGGCGAATTTGCGGATGCCGTTCCAGCCGGACTCGGCCTGCTCGGCGGACTTGCAGCGAAGTTTGGTTTCGAAGAGTTGCGCGCGGAGTTTTTCGACGGCGATTTTTTGCTGGAGACGCTCGCCGTTCAGTCGGATAAGCGCGCGGAAGAGTTCGACCGCCAGCCACGTGAGCAACCCGGCGAGCAGCGCCAGCCCGACAATGCTGCTCAAGCCGCCGCCAGCGACAGCGCGAAGGGAATCAATCAGGGTTGCAATCACGGCGACAATCCATTAACCAATTTGACGCTGTGAGTAAAACACTTTGTCGCCCTCTCGTCACGGGACTGTTGCTGGCCGTTGCGGCGGCGCGCGGCGCGGACGCGCCGGCAAAATTTCTCGGGGCACAATCCTGCGCCAGTTCCGGCTGCCACGGCGGCGGCGGGACGAAGCAAAATCAATTTCTCACTTGGTCGCTCAAGGATTTTCACTCGCAACGCCCGACCGCCACGCTCACCACCGCGCGCTCCAGACAAATCGCCGACGCGCTGGCAATCAAAGATCCGACGGCTGACACACGCTGCACCAGTTGCCATGCACCGTTGCACGACGTGCCGGAAAATTTGCGTGGGGAAAATTTCAAGGTGAGCGAAGGCGTCTCGTGCGAAAGCTGTCACGGCCCGGCGGAGAAATGGCTGCGCCCGCACACACGCACGGATTACACGCGCGCCGACCGCACGGCGGCAGGGATGAGCGACCTGCAAAATCTTTATGTGCGCGCCAACACCTGCGTCGCGTGTCATCAAGTCGTCTCGCAGCCGCTGCTGAAGGCCGGGCATCCTGAATTGATTTTTGAACTGGACGGCCAGAGCGTGGCCGAGCCGAAGCATTGGAGCGAGGAGAAAAATGGCAACGGCGCGCAGGCGTGGCTGGTCGGGCAAGCGGTGGCGTTGCGGGAGTTGAGTTGGCAATTAAATCAAGACCACGACCTGGTATTTGAACAGAAAATGACTCTTACAAATTTGGTTGAACGTGCTTTTGCATTTTTCGGAACAAAATAAAGAGCTGGCAATTTGTGGAAATAACGCTTTGGAATATTTAGAAAAAATAAATGAAAATTATCAGCCAAACATTATCATTGCTGGAAGTTCAACAATTTCTATGCTTCCTTTTTTAGAAAATCGTTTTTCAGAAAATGAAACACTTTTTTATCTTTGTCAAAATAAAACGTGCAAAAAACCAACAAATAATATTAAAGAAATCGGGAATGATATAAGATTTTAGTCGGATAAAAATCGTAATATTGTTATTATTAACTAACTAAAAATTATAGAAATGGCATTAGGAGATTTTTTT
>JBEEMY010000424.1:0-3011 GCA_041192415.1 Verrucomicrobiota bacterium
GGAAACGGCAACCAAGAAACGTGCATCTGTCCGGCCTTGCCGAAATAAAGTTTGCCGATGGACTCAACGAGCGTGTAAACCGCCAGCACCAAGCCCACGCCGCCGCCAATCAATCCAACGCGCCGGAAATTCTGATAATGCGTAGCGATGTAGGCCGCGAGAATCACCAGGCCGTAACCGATCATGATGGCGAACAATCCATGCGAGGCGGTGAAGAAAACTTTATTCAAGTCCGACGTGGAGCGATCGGCGGTGACGTTCAACACCATGACCAACTGCACGGAGAGCAGCAGATAAATCGTGGTGATACCCAGCAGCCAGCCACGTTCGCGCGGCTGCATTTTTTTCAGGAACAAAAACGGCAGCAGGCCGATGAACATATAGACCCAGCTAAACGACTCGGAGAGACCTTCGGCCAAATAATACATCTGGTAGAAAAAGCGCGAGGGGTCCGCAAACAGGTTCACGCCTTCGCCCGTGCCGTATTGGCCGCGGCTGATCATGTGGAAGAAACCTTCGACCGTGCGCGGATAGCCCCATTGCATCGGCGGAACCGTCATGCAGGAAACCGCCGAATAAAAATAAACCGATACGCCAAACCCCCACATCACGCCCATCATGAGAACCGATTTCCATTCCGTGAAGAGCTTGCCCGTTTTCATGATGAGCGAACCGGCGGTGCAGATGGAAACAACTCCGACAATGTGGAAAATCAATTGCTCGGTGTTCGTCATGGCATTCAACGCCGGAATACTTTTCTTGCCGATGTAATACAGGATGAGCAGATACATGCCGCTGTTCACCGCGAACAGATCGCGACCAAGTCGGGGAAGAATAAACAACACCAGCACTTCCACGCCGACGGCGCTCAAGATCAAGCTTTGATGAATCGTCGCCAGCCAGCCATAGACCAGCATCGCGGCGTAGAGATAGCGGCGCTGATGCGGCGCATACATCCAGCGCATGATCAAGGCCAGCATCGCCAGCAGCCACGGCACGCCGAAAATTGAAATGCGGTTCACGACGACCGATTCTTTCCACATGAAACCGCCGTAGCCCAGCAACATTCCCGCGACCACGCCGGACACCACACAGATGGCCGTTTCCCAGCGGCGGTTGAGGCTCTTCAAATCCTCGATGCCTTCGATCAACATACTGCCGCCGCGCGAAACCATCAGCGCCAGCAGACCGCAACCCATCGCCGAGGCGAAGGATTGGCCGACTTCCACGCGCCACGCCACGTTGCCGAACGGCACGATGACCGTCCAAATCCAACTCCAGATCGCCCAGAACGCGTAGCCCGGCGGATGCGGGATGCCCGCGTAAAATGAACCGGTGCAAAGTTCGCCGGAATCTTCCAGCGTCAGTTCCGGCGCGAGCGTCCAAAGATAAACCGCCCATACCGCGCCGAACGCGATGACCAGCGCGAGCCAGTCATTCGGACGGAACATTGGGGGGACTTTTAACGGCGCAACGGGCGCGGGTTTGGCCGGAGTTGCGGTGGCCTTGGAAGGTTCGGGTTTGCTGTTCGACTTTTTCGGATTTTCCATTGAAAAAAATTTCTATGCGGTTCAGTTGCTAAAATTGGTTGTCGGCCTGAAGCCGAAATGAGAGCCGATACTAGACTGGATTGCACCCTTGTTTGTCCAATCAAAAGTGACGGTGGCCAGATGATTCTCGCGTTCCTGCGCGTGGTCGCTGAACGCCACCGCGTTGCTGCCGGTGGAAAAATTCACCAGCATCGCCGAACGGCTTTCGCGCCAGCCACCGCCGTTGAAATGCAGCAGCAGCAGCGCAAAAAATAAACACGCCGTCGCGGGTGCGAGCTTGGAAAAATCCCACGCCGCCAGCACCGGCGCGAAAGCCGATACGGGTGGCGCGCGGAAAATCCGCCGCTTAAGCCCCGCCGCCGGTTGGCGCAGACGCCAGCCACGCAATTGATTCTCGTCCAGCTCTTTCATAAACGACTCCTTCCTGCGGCGCGCCAGCGCACTCAAGCGCATCGGCGGCCAGTTTTGATTTTAATTTTTGCAGACCGTAGCGATACCGCCCCGCCGCCGTGTTCGGCGGAATGTCCAGCAACCCGCCGATCTCCTCGAACGTGCAGCCGTGCCAGATTTTCAGCACGATGACTTCGCGCTGATCCAGCGGCAGTTCCGCCAGCGCCCGCACCGTTGCCTCCTGCAAGGCGTTTTCCGCGCGCGTTTGCTCCGGCGATTTCTCAAACCAATGCAGGCCATTTCCAAAAAGATGGCCGTCCGCCAGGACTTCCCATTCCCGCGTCAGCCGCCGCCAGAGCGTGCGGCGATAGTTCAACGCCCGGTTCCGAAAACTCCGCACGCAATAATGCTCCGGCTTGGCCGGCGCGAATTCCATCTGCATCAGCGTCAAAAAAGTTTCCTGCAACACATCCTCCGCCTCGCCGTGGCCAAGGCCGAGCGCGCGGCCATACAGAATCAATTCCGCCGCCTTTGCGTCGTAGATGGCCTCGCACCAATGTTGCTCCTGATTCATGTTTTCACTCGATAGACACCACCCCCGACGAATTTGTATAAAAAAAGTCGGAATTTTTTCGAAGCGATGCTTGAAGCTTACAACCGAGCACCAGAAGAACGGACAGAAAAATCACCGGCAGACAACCGCTCACTCAAGGGGCAGTAGGTCGGGAAGAAGCGACGCACAGTAGCCCTACACCAGCCGCCCAACGCCGGAAACCGCCAGGATCAGACCGCCGCCAGGACTAACTCCGGGGCGTCACCCGACGTGAACCACGCGAACAGCGAATAAAATAAGGCCACGCATCGGAAGATGCCCTGCTTCATCGCCACCGTGAACGTTTGTGTCTCCGCGATCATCTCCTCCGCCAACGCCTCCAGCTCCGCCTCCTGTTCTGCGGTCAGCTTCCCCCCCATTTGCGCCTGTGACAGCAGCGTCAAATATTTTGCGGCCCGGCCCACCACCATCGGCGCCACCTTCACGAACGTCTTCGCCTGCCACTCCTTCAGCGGCGG
>JBEEMY010000425.1:0-2998 GCA_041192415.1 Verrucomicrobiota bacterium
TTTCCAAAATCATCCGGGGTCAGGACAGCGCCACGCGGCATCTGCTCGCGGCGATGGCGGCGGGCGGACACGTTTTGCTGGAAGATTATCCCGGCACGGGCAAGACCACGCTCGCGAAGGCGCTCGCCAAATCTATTGATGCACAATTCAAGCGCCTGCAATTCACACCGGACTTGCTGCCGTCGGACATTCTCGGCGTTTCCATTTTCAACCAGCGTGATCAGGAATTTCATTTTCATCAAGGCCCGGTGTTCACGAATATTTTGCTCGCCGACGAAATCAACCGAGCTTCGCCACGCACACAGTCTGCGTTGCTCGAAGCGATGGGTGAGGCGCAGGTCAGCGTCGAGGGTGAACGGCGGAACTTGCCGGAATTATTTTTCGTCATCGCCACGGAAAACCCGGTGGAATTTCGCGGGACGTATCCGCTGCCCGAGGCGCAGATGGATCGGTTCGCGATGCAATTCACGCTCGGCTACGTTTCCGCCGCCGAGGAAGTCGCCATTCTCACCGCGCAGGAACACAACCATCCGCTTGACGAACTAAAGCCCGCCGCCACGCTGGCCGATGTCATCGGTTTGAAACGCGCCGTGGAAAACATCCGCATCAGCGCCGAGTTGAAACGCTACTGCGTTAACCTCGTCGCTGCCACGCGCACCGCGCAGGGCGTGCAACTAGGCGCGAGTCCGCGCGCCTCGATTGCGCTAATGAAAACGGCGCAGGCGATGGCGCTGTTCGACGGCCAGGATTTTGTCACGCCGGAACAGATTCAGAAGCTGGCTGTGCCGGTCATCGCGCATCGCGTGGTGCTGGAACCGCAGGCGCGTTTTTCCGGCATCACCGCGCGCGGTGTGGTGGAAGATATTTTGAAGAAGCTGAAAGTGCCGGCGTGAGCTAAGCCGTTAAATTTTCAGCTTCGCCAGAATGTCTTTGATGACCGCTCCGCCATCAGGAAAATCTTTCTGTGCTTCACGTTTCACGAGCAGCCGGTGTGCGAGGATGGAGACAGCGATCGCCTTGATGTCTTCAATCGCCACCGAACTTCTCCCCGCAATCCCCGCCACGGCTTGCGCTGCGTGAAATAATCCCAGTGACCCACGCGGACTTGCGCCGAGCAGCAACGCCGGATGCGAACGCGTGGCGCGCGTGAGTTCCACGAGGTAATGGCACACCTCAGGGCTGACCGCGATTTCCCGCACGCCGCGCTGGCATTTGATGATGTCATCGCCGGTCGTGATGGCTTTAAGATTTTCGATGGGATGTTGCTGCTGCGCCCGGACGCACATTTCTTTTTCCTGCGCTGCGTCGGGATAGCCGAGACTCAAGCGGATGAGAAAGCGATCCATCTGCGCCTCCGGCAATCGGAACGTGCCTTCCTGCTCGATGGGATTTTGTGTGGCCATCACCATGAACGGTTTTTCCAGCTTGTAGGAAATGCGATCCATCGTCACTGCGCCTTCGCCCATCGCTTCGAGCAGCGCGGATTGTGTTTGCGGGCTGGCGCGGTTGATTTCATCCACCAGAACCATCTGCGAGAAAATCGGGCCGAAGCGGAAATCGCGTTTGCCCGTTTCCGGGTCTTGATAAAAATCGCCGACAACTTGCTCGGGTTTCAGATCCGGCGTGCATTGGATGCGCCGGAACGAGCAGCCCACGCTCTGCGCGACGGCGCGGGATAACATCGTCTTCGCCACGCCGGGAACGTCCTCCAGCAGGATGTGCCCCTCGGCGAACAGCGCCGCGACCGCGAGCGTCACCTGTTCCGGCTTGCCGACGATGACGCGCTGGACGTTGGCGATGATCTGCTGCGCGAGGCCGGCGAGTTTGGCGGCGGAATAAATTTCATCCGGCGGCGGCGTGACGACGAGTTTGATTTTTTCGTTCGCCGCGCGAACATGGCGCGGCGACAAAATACTTTTGCCGCAGCTTGGGCAGGGCAGGTCATCACCGATTTGCGAATCAGAAATCTCGAATGGAACTCCGCAGTGCTGGCAGACACGTTTTGGCATTTGTCAGAAAGCAGAACTCCGCTGCGTCGGTGATGCAAGAAGAAAAGTAGAACGAAGCTGGTTTGGGCTTGGCAAAGCCGGGAAAACGCGGCCAAATCTCAATGCCGTCGGAAACATTAAAACTGATGAAAAAACTCACACCGCCAGAACTCGTGCAGCAAAGTCTCGTTTTGCTTGATAAAATTCTGCAAGAAGCGAAGGACAGATTGCCTGAACAAAATTTCCGATTGGGATTCATCTACAAACATGCCAGCAATATTTTAGATCTCGGGGATGATGTGCTTGCACTTGAACTTCAGGGGCGTTCAAGTGCTTCGCGCATTGTTGTCCGTTCTATGGTTGAAAGCCTTTTCAAATTAGTTGCTGCATTCAAAAACCATAGTTTTGCGACAGAAAAAGTTGTTGCAGAAATCGAAGACGAAATTGAGCGCATTCAAAAGTGGGTAGAAGCCAAACGTGCTAATGAATGTTTAGAAGGGATGGATGAAACCATAAAGCAGTTGATGGATGCTGCCCAACAGTTGCGTCTTGAACATGAGGTGACAACAAGAAGACGTTGGAATGTTTTTGATACGGCCAAAGTTGCCGAGCTTGATTGGCATTACATTCGGAATTATTTCATGTTCAGCAAATATGTTCATTCTACGTTTAGTGGAATCATCAGCCAAGAACACCAGATAGGTCGCGGATATGTTCTTGAAACCATGATATTCATTGTTCTGGCTGCTGCGGGACATATTCCTCAAGTGATTGAGACGGTGACGCCTCAAGCACACATTGACGAAACAGCTCGATTAATGAGTATTACAATTGATACTGTATTAAATGCAGGTACTTATTATTTTGTTGTAGATGGTACCGGGAATTCAAACACCAGCAACTATGGCAGCCTTGGTTCATATACGCTTACCGGGTTTACCGGTCCGCTCCCAATTCATGATGTAAGCCTTAGCGGGAACATAGTTAAAGACAAACATGTTTTGAACTGG
>JBEEMY010000426.1:0-2973 GCA_041192415.1 Verrucomicrobiota bacterium
GCGCAAGTCGAGCATTGATGAATTGATCACCACCGACACCGTGCAACGTCCCGCGATTGACGGCCTGAAGATCACGACGTTGTCCGTGGCGGGATTGTTGGGCGAAGCCATCAAGCGTATCCACAACAACTCGTCGGTGAACTCGCTGTTTGAATTCAAAGGCGGGCGGACGAGCTAACCGCTGCCGGTCTGGCTGGGTCAAAAATTCCAAAAAACTTCATTGACGGATGGTTGGCAACTGATACAGTCCGCAGCCCTGCATTTGACGGATGTTCTGTCAGGGCAGGGTTGTTGGGCGAGACCGCAATCACGCGGTTGTCCGCAAGAACAATTTTACAACATGAAATCAGTCCCATTGAAAGCGTTCCCCCGCTCCCTCGTGAAGCGTGGCGGTGTCAAAAAACTTCGTGCGTCCGGTCGCGTGCCGGCCACCATCTACGGTCGTCAGACCAAGCCGCAAAACCTCGAGGTGGACGCGCTCGAATTCGGCGACCTCCTCGGCCACTCGGCCTCCGAAAACTTGCTCATTGATCTCTCCGTGGAAAGCGATGCCCGCGCCAAGCGCCTCGCGTTGCTCCAGGAAGTGCAGCATCACCCGGTTAGCGGCAAAATTCTCCACGTTGATTTCCATGAAGTCGCCGAGAATGAAAAAGTCACCGTCTATGTCCCCGTTGAAACCAGCGGCGAACCGGCGGGCGTCAAAAACGGCGGCGGCACGCTCGAACATATTTTGCACAAGCTCAAGGTCAAGTGCCTCCCGAAAGATTTGCCGGATCAAATCACGGTGGATGTTTCGCATCTTGAAATTGGCAAGTCCATTCACCTCGGCGACATCAAGGCGCCCGAAGGTGTTGAACTCCTCGGCGACAAGCATATCACCGTTCTCGCCGTGGCCGCGCCGCGCGCTGAAGAAGAAGTGGTGGCAGCCGTTGCAGCGGGAGCTGGCGATGTCGAAATGACCAAGGAGAAGAAAGAAGACGGCACCGATGCCGCTCCTGCTGCCAAGGCCGATGCGAAAGCTCCGGCGGGCGACAAAAAAGCCGAGGCCGCTCCGGCTGCCAAGGCTGACGCAAAGAAGAAGTAATTTCAGCGGCGCAAGCCGCTTCGCCCGCGCATGGAAAATGTTTTTCTCATCGTGGGACTCGGCAATCCGGGGGCGGATTACGCCAAGACGCGCCACAACGCCGGTTTTTTGCTCGTCGAAAAACTGGCCGCGCAGTGGAAGGCGGACTGGGGCAACGAAAAAAAATTCGTTGCTCGTATGGCGAAAGCCGACCGCAGCGGCCAGCGGGTGCTGCTGTGCGAGCCGCAGACGTTCATGAATTTGAGCGGCGAGACGGTCGGGGCAGTGACCAGTTTTTATCAGTTGCCATTGAAGCAACTGGTCGTGGCGGTGGACGACGCGGATTTGCCGTTTGGCGAAATCCGGTTGCGACCGAGCGGCAGCAGCGGTGGACATCACGGTCTGGAGTCCATTGAGCAGCATTTGGGTTCGCGCGAGTTTGCGCGGTTACGGATTGGGATTGGGCGCAAGGACAGCGCACGGCAGATTGTCGGCCACGTCCTTGGTAAGTTTGATGCGTCCGAGAACGAGTTGCTGGAAAAAATTTTGAACCGGGCAGCCGGGCAGATGGAATGTTGGTTGAACGACGGGTTGCCGAAGGCGATGAGTTTGTTCAATGGCAAGATTGAAGAAAAAATTTAATACCGAAAACAAAATGAAACGATACGAAGGTTTGTTCATCCTGAACACGGCGGGCAAAGAAGAAAACTTGAAAGAAGCGCTCGACAAGATTTCTGCTGACATCACCGCCGTCGGCGGCAAGGTCGAGACGGTCCAGAAGATGGATCGCAAGCCGTTCTCCCGCGTGGCCGACAAGCGCCACACGTCCGGCTTCTATGCCAACGTCATTTTTAGCGGCGTGCCCGCAATCATCACGCAGTTGCAGAGCAAGTTCGCGTTGAACGAAGAAGTGTTCCGCGTGCTGTTCACCGAATCGCCGGAACCGAAACCCGCGAAATAATTTTCCATGGCCAGCTTCAACAAAGTCGTTCTCGTAGGGAATTTGACGCGCGATCCGGAATTGCGCTACACGCCCAAAGGGACGGCTATTGCCAAGATCGGCCTCGCGGTCAACCGCGTCTGGACGAATGAAGCCGGCGAAAAGAAGGAAGAAGTCACCTTCGTTGACGTGGATGTTTTCGGCCGCACGGCGGAAAACGTCGGTCAATATATGCGCAAGGGCCGCCCGATTTTGATCGAAGGCCGCCTCAAGCTCGACCAGTGGGACGACAAGCAAACCGGCCAGAAAAAAAGCAAGCTCGGTGTCGTCGCTGAAACCGTTCAATTTCTCGGCAGCGCTCCTGGTGCAGGCGAAGGTGGTTCTGCTCCCTCTGCCCCTTCCGCGCCGCGTGCCGCGCGTCCGGCTCCGGCAGCGAGCGCTCCTCCGGCTGAACCCGTCGAAGGCGACGGCCCGCCGGAAAGCGACGACGTCCCGTTTTGATTTTTTAACCGCAGCAATTTAATAAATTTTCGTATGGCAAAAACTGAAGTCATCCTCACCCACAACATCGTCGGCCTCGGCGGAGAATCCGACCAGGTCAAAGTTGCGTCCGGCTACGCGCGCAATTATCTCATCCCGCAGGGCTTCGCCATCCCGGTCACGCAGGCGAACAAGCGCCGCCTCGAAGCGTTGCGCCAGCGCCGCGCCGAACGCGAAGCGCATGAGTTCAACCACATGACCGAACTCGCCAAGGCGTTGCAGAAGCTCGTCTGCGTCGTCAAGGTCAAGACGGGTGAAGACGGCAAGATGTTCGGCACGGTCACCGCCGGCATGATTGCGGACGAACTCAAGCACCAGTTTGACATCACGCTCGACAAAAAGAAAATCCATCTCATCGCCCCCGTCAAGACGCTGGGCGAACACGAGATTGATTTGCCGCTGCACGCGGAAGTGAAGACCATGCTCAAGA
>JBEEMY010000427.1:0-2968 GCA_041192415.1 Verrucomicrobiota bacterium
TGAATTCAAAGCGCGGAATCATCGCGGTCAAACCGTTGCCGAGGTAGTCGCCCATCTTCGCGGCGTTGGCGATAAGGTTTTCGCGGTCAAGCACGTCCAGTGCGGCGAGGCCGGCGGCCATCGCAAAACTGCCCTGACTGAACGTCGAGCTGTGAACCACCGAGCGCGACATGGAGGAGAAAACTTTTTCGTGAATCCACTTTTTGCACAGCACCGCGCCCACCGGCACAAAACCGGCGGAAAGTGTTTTCGCCAGAATCACGATGTCGGGGTCAACTGCGCCTTCGTGTTCGATGGCGAGAAATTTTCCCGTGCGACCCATGCCGGATTGCACTTCATCATCAATGAACAGCGCGTTGTGTTTGCGGCAGAGTTGTTGCGCCGCGAGCAAGTAGCCAGGCGCAGGAAGGTTCACCCCTTTGCCCTGCACGGGTTCGACGATGAAGCCCGCGACATCGCCCTTCTTCAATTCCTTTTCCAGCGCTTCCAAATCATTGAACGGAATCGCGCGACAATCCGGCAGGAACGGCCCGAAGCCGTCGCGGAAAGAATCGTCACCATTCACCGAGAGCGCGCCAGTGCTCAAGCCGTGGAAGGATTTCTTGCAATGGATGATTGCCGGTTTGCCGGTGGCACACTTGGCGTATTTGATGGCCGTCTCCACGCCTTCCGCGCCGGAGTTGGTGAAGAACACCATGTCGAGTTCGTTCGGCATCCGCTTCTTCAATTCAGCAGCAAGCAAGCCGGAGAGCAACGGCGCTTCCATCTTCACGAGGCTCGGCAAATCGGCGTCGAGAAATTCCTTGAGGATGCGGCGAATTTCCGGGTGATTGCGTCCGAGACCAAACACGCCGTAACCGGAAAGCAAATCCAGATAGCGGTCGCCCTTCACGTCCCACAGATACGGCCCCTCGGCGCGCGTGTAACAGCGGTCAAAGCCAATCGTCTTTAGCGTTTTGACGTTGGCGGGATTGATGTGCGCCGCGTGCAGCTCGTAATTTTTCCCAGCGTGTTCCTTCGCAAGCGCGACGATGTCCAATGGCGGCTTCGCGGTAGTTTTCAAATCTGACGTTAACGACATGATGCAACTATTTTACCGCAATCCACCCGGAAGCAAGAGAATTGGTTTGAATGCTATTTGCTGGGTAGCGTTTGGCGCGCTGCGAAAAACCCGCCGCCGCCTGTCCCGCCGTAATTGGATGAAGGCGGAAGCACAGCGGCGGGCGATAGTAGTGGCAACTCGACTTGTCCCACCACGTCACGCCCGTTCAGACGTATTGCACGAGGTCATTCGTCTCGTAGCGCACCTTGGCGAGACTGGCGTATTTGTCCGCCGCAGCGCGATACCCAAACGCGCAGGCCACGACGGTTTTGTAACCACTGCCTTCGAGTTTCAAAATCTTGTCGTATTCAGTCGGCACGAGGCCTTCCATCGGACACGCATCCACGCCAAGGACGGCCGCACAAGTCATGACGTTGCCGAGCGCGATGTAAGCCTGGCGCGCAGCCCATTCATGCGCGGCTTTGCCACGCGGGCCGTTCACCACGTCACCCAGCATCATGCCGCGATAACCGTCGAGCGCGTTGGCGGGCAGCTTGCGGACTTCGAGCGTGCGGTTGATCAGCTTGTCCACATCCGCATCTTTCATATCTGTCCGTGCCAAAAACACAACGTAGTGCGAGCAGTCCACTACCTGCTTTTGCCCCCACGAATGCGGCAACAAGGCGGCGCGCAACGCCGCGTCCTGCACCACCAGAAATTTATACGGCTGCAACCCGTAGCTGGTCGGCGTCAGCACCAAAGCTTTTTCCAGCGCGCTCCAGACATGGGCGGGAATTTTCGCGGCGGCGTCAAACATTTTGGTGGCGTAGCGCCAGTTGAGATCGGCAAGGAGTTGGTCGGTTTTGTTAATCATAAAATGTCCGCAGAAAATTACACAGCGGCGGCGAAAAGCAATTTTTTCTTCGCGCCGCAAAGTTTTTCCCGCAGACTTCCGCTGTGAATCCAAACGCACTCTGCGTCCGCCGCGCCACGGTGGAAGACCTCGCCGCGCTGAAAGCCATCTGGCTTTCCATGCGACTCGATGCCGACACGCTGGAACCACGCCTCACCGAATTCCAAGTCGTTGAGCGCGCCGGCCAAGTGGTGGGCGCGATTGGTTTTCAGATTATCCGCACCGCCGCGAGGTTGCATAGCGAGGGCTACTCGGATTTTTCCGTGGCAGATGCCGCGCGGGAATTATTTTGGGATCGGCTGCAAAAAATCTCCGCCAGCCACGGTGTCTTTCGCCTGTGGACACAGGAACATTCCTCGTTCTGGCTGCGCTGGGGATTTCAATTAGCGGATGACAACGCGCTCGCCCGCCTGCCGGATGAATGGAAAGCTTCCGAGGAAAAATGGCTCACGCTCGAACTCAAGAACGAAGCCGTCATCAACGCCGCGCTGAAAACGCAATTTGCCAGCTACTCGGCGGCGGAAAAGAAATCGTCCGTGGAAGTCGCTGCCAAGGCGAAGACCGTGATGACGATTATCACCATCGGCTGCTTTCTGATTTTCTTCCTCTGCCTCGGCGTGGCCGGCTGGCTGTTTTTGCACCACCGGCGTTGAATGGAGTGTGGAGCATTGCTCCGCGCTCCGTCACGCAGCCACCGGCAGCGAAAATTCATCCGCGTGATAAGAACTCCGCACCATCGGCCCGCTCGCGACGTGGACAAAACCCATCGCCTCGCCGTGCGTTTTGTATTCCGCAAATTTTTCCGGCGCGACAAATTCAATCACCGGCAGATGTTTCAACGACGGTTGCAAATACTGGCCGAGCGTGAGGATGTCGCAGTTGGACGCGCGCAAATCCCGCATCGCCTGCAACACTTCCTCTTCGCGTTCGCCTAGGCCGAGCATGATGCCGGACTTGGTGTGAATTTTGTCGCCGCGCATGGCCTTCGCTTTTTTCAACACGCTCAAAGAACG
>JBEEMY010000428.1:0-2967 GCA_041192415.1 Verrucomicrobiota bacterium
TTCGATTTCAGCGGACGTGACAGTGGTGGGCATGACAGTGCTTGGCTTGATTTAGGAATCTTTGTGTTTCGTCTTCTCCAGCTTCTCAATCATTTTGCGAAGTTTGCGGAGCGCGAGGTTTTGAATCTGGCGGACGCGTTCGCGGGTGACGCCGAATTTCTCGCCAACTTCTTCCAAGGTTTTTTCCGCCCCGCCATCGAGGCCGAAACGGAAACGAAGAATAGTGGCCTCCCGTTCGTCGAGGTGCTTGACCATGTCGGTCAACATCGTGACGACGGTCTTGTCTTCGAGTTCTTCGTAGGGATTCACGGCGCGCTCGTCCTCGACGACCTCGGAATAGGTGTTGGAATTTTCATCGCCCACCGGCGCATCGAGCGACGCGGGGCGGATAGAGGCGGTGCGCATCAGCGAAACGCGCGCGGCGGTGGTGCCAAGTTCGGCGGCGAGCTCTTCGTCCGTCGGTTCGCGGCCAAAAAGTTCCTGCAACTTCATGGCCATGCGGCGCATCTTGGAAATTTTATCCACGAGATGCACGGGCAGCCGGATGGTCTTGGACTGGTTGGCGAGGGCGCGTTTGATGGACTGCTTGATCCACCACGAGCCGTAGGTGGAAAGTTTTCCGCCCTTGGCCGGGTCAAAGCGTTCGACGGCTTTCATCAAACCGATGTTGCCTTCGGAAATCAAATCGAGGAGCGGGAGACCGATGCCGTCGTAGTCGCGGGCGATTTTCACGACGAGGCGCAGGTTGGCCTTGATCATGTGTTCGCGCGCCTTCTTGTCGCCCTTTTTGATTTTGGCGGCGAGGTCAATTTCCTCTTGCTTGGTGAGGAGTTTGACCTGGCCGATTTCGCGGAGGTAAAGATGAATGGCGGTGTGCGCATCCAAGCTCTCGACTTCGCGGCGGAGAAATTGTGTGGTGTCGCCCTCTTTGGGGACGGGAATCGGCCCGGTCACGGCGATGGGCGCGGTGACGACTTTGGGTTGAATCGCTGCGGGCGCGGAAACTTTTTTCACGCGCCGCACCGGAGCCGCCTTGGATTTATTTTTTTTAGCCGCCATGAGTGAACGAAAAGTTAAACGCGGAGCGGATGGCTGCAAGCAAATTAACATCCGGAGTTCTCCGTAGACGCGGCTCCAAGTCCGCGCGACTGACGAGCACAGAAGCAACGCCAATCTATTTCATCAGCGTGGCGGATGGGGCGGAAAATTGCTTTCGCAGCTTGCCAAGTTTTCGTTTCACCGGCAAATTTGCTGAAACTTAATTTTGTTTATTAAATGCACGCCATGAGCAACGAAGCCAAACTGGAACTCGACGGAAAAGTTTTCACCCTGCCCACCCTCACCGGCAGCGAAAATGAAAAAGCGGTGGACGTGTCGGCGTTGCGCGCGAACACGGGCTACATCACGATTGATGACGGCTACGGCAACACCGGCTCGTGCGTCAGCAAAGTCACTTTCATTGACGGCGACCAGGGCATCCTGCGCTATCGCGGCATCCCGATTGAGGATCTCGCCAAGGAATCCAATTTCATCGAGACGGCGTATCTGGTGATCTACGGCGAGCTGCCGAATGCGACGCAGTTGAAGAATTTCTCCGACCTGCTCGGCACGCATCAGTTCCTGCACGAGGACATGAAGTATCACTTCGAGGGCTTCCCGACGGGCGCGCATCCGATGGCGATTCTCTCTTCGATGATCAATGCGGCGAGCTGCTTCGACGAGGGTTTGATGAACTGGAAGTGGGGCAAGATGAAACAGTTCGATCTCTACGTTGCCAAATTAATTTCGCAAGTGCGGACGATTGCGGCGTATTCGTATCGCAAGTCGCACGGGCTGCCGCTGATTTATCCGAAGCAGAATTACAAATACACGGAGAACTTCCTGCATATGTTGTTCTCGATGCCGTATGAAGATTTTGAACTAAAGCCGGAAGTAGTGAAGGCGCTGGATTTAATTTTCCTGCTGCACGCGGATCACGAACAGAACTGCTCAACCTCCACCGTTCGCATGGTGGCGTCGTCACAGGCAAACCTGTTCGCCAGTTGCGCGGCGGGCGTGTGCGCGCTTTGGGGACCGCTGCACGGCGGCGCGAACCAGGCGGTTTTGGAAATGCTCGCGGACATCCATGCGTCCGGCGATGACGGCTCGAAATTCATCACGGCGGCGAAGGACAAGAACAGCGGCAAGAAACTCATGGGCTTCGGCCATCGCGTCTATAAGAACCACGACCCGCGCGCCAAGATCATCAAGAAAGCCTGCGACGATGTGCTGGCAAAGTTGCACATCAGCGATCCGTTGCTGGACATCGCGAAGAAGCTGGAAGACGCGGCGTTGAAGGATTCCTATTTTGTTGAACGCAAACTTTACCCGAACGTGGATTTCTACAGCGGCATCATCATGCGCGCCATTGGAATTCCGGTGGAGATGTTCACGGTCATCTTCGCCATCGGCCGGATGCCCGGCTGGATTGCGAACTACAAGGAAATCATGGACGAGCCGAAGAGCCGCATCTACCGTCCGCGCCAGATTTACATCGGCAAGACCCAGAACCGCTACGTTCCGTTGGACGAGCGGAAGTAAATAAGCCGAAAGGCAGATTGAAATGTTCACTCCGGCAAGTTACAAACGTCAAAGGAGGGACCTTGTGCCTTTGGCGTTTTTTATTTAGATGAGCAAAATTCTGGTCATTGACGACGAAGACTGGCTGCGCGAAATGATTCGCCTGGCGCTGGCGCAGCGCGGCTTTGATGTCATCGAGGCCTCCGATACCCAGAGCGGTCTCACGGCGGCGCACACGCAACTGCCCGACCTCATCTTGAGCGACGTGAACATGGACAAGGCCGGTGCTGGCTACACCTTGCTCGCCAAACTCCGCGAAGACCCGGCGACCGCCGCGATTCCTTTCATCCTGATGACCGGCCTGGCCGATGCCGCCGGAATGCGGCAAGGCATGGCGCTCGGCGCGGA
>JBEEMY010000429.1:0-2965 GCA_041192415.1 Verrucomicrobiota bacterium
CTGCGGGCAAAATCACCGCCGCGTTCGATGATCAGGCGGGCGCGGTGTGGTTCGTGACGGATGCGCGTGAAATTTTCTGCTGGCGCAACGGCGGCTTGGAACTGACGCCGCAAGTGCCGCGCGGCCTGCGCGATTTTCTGACCTACCTAGCCTTCCATTTAATCGTGCCGGAAAAAAATGGCGCGAGCTGGCAGTTGCAAAATGGTCGCGTGGAAAAATGGCGGGGCGAGACGCTAGAAAAAGATTTTGGCAGCGTGCCGTGGGGCGGGGCCATCGTCACCGCCGCTTGCGTGGATGAGGCCGGCAATCTCATCGTCGGCACGCGCGGCTCCGGTGTCTATTGGTTCAATGCTGACGGCAGTTTTTCCCACATCACCAAGACGGACGGACTGGCGCAGGATTACGTTTTGTCGTTGTGCTTCGACTCGGAAAAAAATTTGTGGGTGGGGGTGGATGCCGGCCTGGGCGGCGGCGGCCTGAACCGCGTGAAGAAAAAAGTTTTTCGCACGCCGTCGGAATTATCCGTGGGCGTGGCGCAGTCCTTAGCCGAGGACGCGGACGGCGGGCTTTGGTCGGCTTACAATCTGCACGGGCTGGCCTATTGGCACACGAACTCGCTGAAACGTTTCGAGTCGCCCATCAACGCCTGGTGCGTGGTGGTGGATGCGCGCTCCAATGTCTGGGCGGGAACCATCGGCCAAGGTCTGTTCCGGCTGGTGGGCGAACATTTCCAGCCGGTTCCCGCCGCGATGCCCGCCGGTCAGAAAATTTTTTCGCTGGCAAAAACGCATGATGGAAAAATTTGGGCGGGCGGCGATGGCGGTCTCGCCGGGTTTGACGGCGCGCGGTGGAATTCTTTCCGCGATGGCCTGCCGAAAAATGCCGTGCGCGCACTGGCCGAGGACACCAACGGTGTCCTCTGGATCGGCACGGAGAGCGAAGGGTTGTTCACCCTGCGCGACGGGAAAATTTCCGCCGCGAACGCGCCGGTGAAAGATGTTTCGACCTTGCTCGTGAGCGCGGATGGCTCGCTGTGGGCGGGAAGTTTTGTTCACGGCCTCGGGCAGCGGACGACGGCGGGTGAATGGAAAAAGTTTTCCTCCACATTGAACGGCTTGGCGAATGATGACATCGGCTCACTCGCAGAAGATGCGGCGGGCAACCTGTGGGTCGGTTCCTACGAAGGATTGGTGCGGGTCGAGGCGAAGTCCATTGCCGCCGTGTCGGCGGGCACGGCGAAAGCATTGGCCTGCCGGACGTTTCTGACTCGCGAGTGCGCGGCCGGCGCGCAGCCGGCGGCCTTGCGCGCGGCGGACGGACGGCTGTGGTTTCCGACCATTGAAGGCCCGGTTGCGGTCAATCCTGACGAGCTAAAACTGAACACCAATCCGCCGCCGGTCGTCATCGAATCGGTGCTGGTGGACGGCGTGGAATTAAAAACCAATGCGCTGGCTTCCAACTGGAATGGCGCCGTCACCCTCACGCCGCAAAATGAGCAATTGGAAATTCACTTCACCGCCTTGAATTATTCCGCGCCGAAAGGTGTGCAATCTGGCGCCAAGTTTCGTTACACACTAACCGTCGCCGACACAGATGCCAGTTCAGTCAACCCGGTGGAAATCGGCAGCGAACGCAGCGCGCGTTTTCCGCCCCTGACGGCGGGGCGTTATGTTTTTCTCGTGACCGCGTGCAACGAAGACGGCGTATGGAATTCTTCGCCAGCGCGGTTGGAGTTCACCGTCGAGCCGCCGTTCTGGCGCAAGCCGTCGTTCTTGATTGCGGTCGCGCTGGTTTTTCTCGGCGTGCTGGCGGGAATTATTTATCTCGTCTCGACAGCGAAACTGAAACGCCAGTTGCGTGCGGCGCAGCAGAAGGAACTCATCGAACACGAACGTGCCCGCATCGCGCGCGACTTGCACGACCAGCTTGGCGCGAACCTCACGCAAGTCACGCTGCTCGGCGAGATGGCCGAGATGGACAAGAATCTGCCCGGCGAAGTGGAGCAGCACGCGCAGCAGATTTGCGAGACGGCGCGCGAGACGACGCGTTCGCTGGACGAAATCGTTTGGGCGGTGAACCCTTCCAACGACACGCTGGAAGGTCTTGCCAACTACGCCTGCAAATACGCGCAGGATTATTTTGCGCTGGCTGGCGTGAGCTACCGCGCCGAACTGCCCCCTGCTCTGCCGCCCGCGCCGATCCCGCCGGAAGTGCGCCACAATGTTTTTCTCGCGTTCAAGGAAGCCGTCAACAACGTCGTCAAGCACGCGCACGCGACGGAGGCGCGCGTGAGACTGGAATTGTTGCCGGGGCAATTTATTTTGAGCATAACCGACAACGGACGTGGCCTCGGCGACATTTCTGGAAAACAATTGCGCAACGGGATGCGCAACATGAAGCGCCGGTTGAGCGATGTCGGCGGGGATTTTGAAATTGCCCCCGGCGCAAACGGCGGAACCGTCGTGCAACTAAAAGTTCCCATCGCCGTGCCGAAGACGTAATTCGTTTGGGTGGTGGATCAAGTCGCGCTGCGACTTGATTTGACCGCGCAGCGGTCACTTTATGGCGTGATAATTTTTAAGCACGCGAAAGATTCCGTCGCCTGACGCTCCGCTCGACGACGGCTATTGTCGCAGCGCGACAACAGCCACCATGGTTTCAAACACTGCGCGTCTATTAAAACGAGCTTTGATTTTTTATGGCAGCTACCGTGGACTACGGTTACGATTCAAATTGATTTAAGTAAAAGTTCAAATGCCCATTTCCGTTTCCATCGTCGAGGACAATGACAAGCTGCGCGGCACGCTCGCCAAAGTGATTGCGCGGACGGACGGTTTCAGTTGCGCGAGCGACTACGGCAGCGCCGAAGCCGCGCTCGCCGACCTGCCGAAAATTAAGCCCGACGTGGTGCTCATGGACATCAACCTGCCCGGCATGAACGGCGTGGAATGTGTGCGCCAGTTGA
>JBEEMY010000430.1:0-2961 GCA_041192415.1 Verrucomicrobiota bacterium
AATTGCGTGACAACCATTGTGCCGAACGACGCGTAAATTTTCCCCAGACTTTCATCCGTGCGGAAATCCGAACGCGCGAGCATTACGGCGATGTCATCGAGTTCATCCGTGCGTTTACGATTCGGCGGCGAATCGTAGCGGTTAAGCATCAGACTGAAGACCAGCTTTTCACCCGCCGCGTTGGTGACGTAGCCGGAGAGCGCATTCACCCAGCGTAACGTGCCGGTTTTGGCGTGGACGTTTTTTTCGGCGGGCGTGCCTTTCATGCGCCGGCGAATCGTGCCGTCCACACCGGCAATCGGCAGCGAATCTTCCCACGCTTGCGCCGCCGGGTGTTTCGCCATGAAGGCCAGCAACGCGACAGAGGCGTTCGCGGTCGTGAGGTTGTTGCGCGAGAGGCCGGAGCCTTCGTCGAAATGCACGTCGTTCGTCCCCACGCCGTTCGTCGCCAAAAAAGTTTGCAGCGCGGCGACGGCGCAATCTTCGGAAGTTTTCCAAGCCGGAGAATTTTCTTCGCGTAACTTTTCGCCGGTGTGTTCAAAAATTAAATCCGTCTCCAGATTTTGCGACGGCTTCATGAAATCGCGCACGAGTTCACGCAGCGGCGGCGAGATGATTTCGCCGATGGGAACGCCGGCCTCCGGCACGGCTCGTTGGGGTGAGTTTTCTGAACGAGCCGGGTCGGAGACCGGCGTTCCAAACGCAGGCGGTGACGGCCACGCGACGACGCGCGACGCGCCGTCCACGATAATTCCGTTCTCCTGCAACGCCGATTTCAGCGCGGCGGTGAACCATTCCGCCGGGCGCGGCACGGGCAAATCCACCGGCTCCACCTCACCGCCAACGGGCAGTTGACCAAAGATATGGAAGACATTCTCGCCGCGAAAACGGCGCGCCTCGAGGTGCCGCGCCGCGCCATTGGTGGCGGTAACGGTTTGGTTGTCGAGTTGCAGCCCGGTGAACGGCGAGAGAATTTCCAACGCGCACGGCTCGCCAGTTTTCGCGGCGGGCATGACGCGGAGTAACGTCATGTTGTCGGCCAACGTGAGCGCGGAAATTTCCGCGCCCTCGGAATTTTCCAAATCTTCCACCGTCCAGCTTCCACCCGTCGGCGGCGAGCGGAAGAAGGTGGTATCGCCAATCAAATCGCCGGTGACGTGACGGACACCAGCTTTTTTAATTTCTGTGATGAATGGCGAAAACAGATTCCAGAAATTTGTTCCCGCGCGTTTCGCGTTCCAGCTTGGATCGCCGCGTCCGCTGATGACGAGGTCGCCGTGAATCACGCCATCAGCATCAGGTTTCGCGGTGGCGAGAATGGGCGTGATGATTTTGTAATCCGCGCCGAGGCGGTCCAGCGCGAGCGTAGCAGGATACATTTTGCTGTTGGAAGCGGGGCTCATCAACCGGTCGGCGTGAGATTCAAAAATGGTTTTACCGGAATCGAGCGAGACTATTTTCACGCCCCACAGTGCGCCGCTGAAGCGTGGCTGCTCGACGTGCGCGGTGAGCTGCGCCTGAATTTGCGACAGTGTTTGCGCGGCGTTGGTTTCCTGCGCGCGCGAAAAAATCGCGGCGCAAGCGAACATCAGTCCGACCAGAAAAATTTTATAGCGATTCTCCTTCATATATTTCGCGTGGGGCGAATCTAAACCGGGCGGCGGGTTGGATGCAATGTTGAAACGAGCAGTAGTGGCACAGGCGGATTGACACGCGGCGCAGCTTTGATAGCGTGGCGCAAATGGCACGACAAAAAGGAAACGTGCAAAGAATTCTCATCACTGCTAGAGCGGAGAAATTATTTTTATGATTATTGGCGTCCCCAAGGAAATTAAAATCCAGGAATACCGCGTCGCACTCCTGCCAAGCGGCGCGTATCAGCTCATCAAACGCGGTCACACCGTCGTCGTCGAGCGCGGCGCGGGCGTGGGCGCGGGCTACCCGGATGCGGAATATGAAGTGGCGGGCGCAAAACTGGTCGCGACGCATGAGGAAGTTTTCGCGGCGGCGGATTTAATCATTAAAGTAAAAGAGCCGCTGCCTGCCGAGTATCCCTTGCTGAAGCGCGGGCAAATTCTGTTCACCTACCTGCACCTCGCGGCGAGCAAGCCGCTCACGGAAGCGCTGATGAAATCCGGCGCGACGTGCATCGCTTACGAGACGATTGAAGTGAACCGCCGGCTGCCGTTGCTCGAACCGATGAGCGAAATCGCCGGGCGCATGAGCGTGCTGGTGGGCGGATATTTTTTGGCGAAACATTTTGGCGGCAGCGGCACGCTGCTCGGCGGCGTCCCCGGTGTGTTGCCCGGAAAAGTCGTCGTGCTGGGCGGCGGCGCGGCGGGCGTGAACGCGGCGCGCATGGCGCAAGGTCTCGGCGCGGACGTGACGATTCTCGAAGTGGATTTGGAGCGGATGCGTTTTCTCGACATCACGCTGCACACGGCGCACACGTTGTTTTCGAGCGAGTCGCATCTGGCGGAAATTTTGCCGAGCGTTGACTTGCTCATCGGTGCCGTTTTAGTTCCCGGTGCGAAGGCGCCAAAATTAATTTCCCGCGCCATGCTGCGGCGGATGCGTCCCGGCAGCGTGCTGGTGGACATTGCGATTGATCAAGGTGGCTGCGCCGAGACCTCGCGGCCAACGACGCATGATAACCCGGTGTATGTCGAGGAAGGTGTGACGCACTATTGCGTGGCGAACATGCCCGGAGCCTACGCGCGCACGGCCACGCAGGCATTGACGAATGTGACGTATCGCTACCTCGAAATGCTGGCCGACTACGGCGTGGACGAGGCGTGCGCAAAAAATCCTGCGCTCATCGGCGGCATCAATGTGCGCGCCGGCAAGGTGACGCATAAGGCGGTGGCCGAGGCGCATGGGATGAAGTTGTGATAAATTAGCCGCGATGTCTGCCGTATTAAAACAGTTCGCCGCGCTGGTAGCGCAGATTTTTAATCTGCG
>JBEEMY010000431.1:0-2954 GCA_041192415.1 Verrucomicrobiota bacterium
TTCACGCACAGTCTTAAAGCTCGCAAAAGACCCACAAGTTATCTGGGACGAAGTCTTTCGACAGTTGCGTGAAGGGTTATATAACGCCACTAAGTAATGTCCTTCCTCTCCGACTACCGCGACTTCTGTATGGGTCTAGAAGTCCCTCCATCTTACAACACCTTCTGCTCTCTCGTCGCATTGTCGGGATTGACTGAGCGTAGAGTTTACATAATGAAAGGAGACTACATCCGTATCTACCCCAACCTCTACGTCATCCTCGTCGGCCCGGATAAAAAGGAAATCAAGATTGGCCTCGGCGGCTGAACGATGTTCCTGCGTAAATTTCTCTCCCCTTCCCCGTTGCTGGCGCGCGTCGCGCCGTTCGTCCTCTTTGCCCTGCTCACCGTCGCGCAGGGAAAATGCGGGGCGGCCTCCGCGTATTGGTTTTACCTGGCGAAAACTCTGGTCGGCGCGTGGCTGATTTTTGAAACGTGGCCGCTCGTCGCGGAAATGCGCTGGGCCTTCAGTTGGGAAGCAATCGCGGTGGGCGTGGGAATTTTTCTGGTGTGGGTCGGCATCTCCGGCGAATGGACCACGCAGAATTTTTTGTGGATGAAACTAGGCCTGTCGTCCGCGCCCGCCACGCCGCTGGCGGTTTGGAATCCGAACGAACAATTTGGTCCCGGCTCCGCGCTGGCCTGGCTCTTCATCGTGACGCGGATTCTTGGTTCAACGTTTATCGTGCCGCCGCTCGAAGAGGTTTTCTACCGCTCGTTCTTGTATCGCTACATCGCGAACCAGAATTTTCTCTCCGTGTCGCTGGCTAAATTTCTGCCGCTGCCGTTTCTGGCCACCGCGCTCGTCTTCGGTTTGGCGCACAACGAATGGCTGGCTGGCATCCTGTGCGGCGCGGCCTTTCAGTGGCTGGTCATTCGCAAAGGTCGCCTGGGCGAGGCGATGACCGCGCATGCCATCACAAATTTTCTGCTCGGCGTGTGGGTGGTGTGGCGCGGCGACTGGAAGTTTTGGTAAGGAATTTTAACCGCTAATCGGCGCTGATTTTCGCTAATCACCCCCCGCCTCATTTTATCAGCGAGGATTAGCGGGTTTCACTTCACCTTGAAATCTATCTGTCGGCGTTCGAGCGTGCTGCCTTCTTGCAAAGCCAGCCGCGTGAGCGCTTCGTTGTAGTTGGCCACGGAGCGGATTTCCTGCGAGCGCGCCGAGGTCACGCGGTTTTGCAATTGCAGCACGGTGAAGGTGGTGCTTTTGCCGGCGTTGTATTTGCCTTGCTCGGCCTTGAGCGCGGCTTCGGCGGAGACGCGGGCGGAGCGCGTGGCTTCCAGACTTTCCCACGCGGACTGCGCCTGCTTCACCGCGTTATCAATGTCCACCATGACATTTTGCTCGATCTGCTTGAGCCGCAGCACGACTTGCGACTGTGTGGCTTTGCTGGTCTTGTAGCTGTTGCGCGCGCGCGCGTTGCTCAACGGGATGGAAAAAGAAAATCCGTAGGTGTAATACGGGCGGTTGCCGGTGCGCACCTGACCGAGGCTGTCGCTGAATTCCTGCCCAGCGCCGTTGAAGCCGTAACTGCCGGTTAAATCGAGTTCAGGAAAAAGCTGGTTGTAGGAATATTTCAGCTGGATGCCCTGCTGCTCGGCATCAATTTTGGCCTGGATCAAATCCGGGCGCTGGGTCATGCCTTTGCTCCAACTAGATTGCAGGTCAAAAAATTCCCGCACGGCTTCCATCGAGGCGGATGGAATGATGTCCACGTCATGCCATTGTCGGTAATTATCCGTGATTAAATTCTTCAACGCGTTCTGCGCGGAGACCACGCCGAATTGCGCGGAAATCAAACTGGCGCGGCTTTGTGCCACTTGCGCTTCGTCCTGCTCAATCGTGCCGCCGAGTTCGGCCATGACTTTGATTTGCACGCGCTGTTTGTCGTCCGCCAACTGCTTCTGCGCGAGGTCAAGCGCCTGCTGCTGGACGTTTACATTTTCGCGGGCGTAGATGAGTTCGTAGAAAGCATTCTCCACTTGCGTGACGGTGCTGATGAGCTGTTGCCGCACGCTTTGCTCGGAAATTTTCACCGAGTTTTTAGCGAGCGCGATGCTGAGGCGATTGCCATCCGTCCAAAAATTTTTCAACAACGGTTGGGAGACGCTCACACCGGCGCTACCGCCGGAACTGTCGGAAGTTGTCGCGTCGGAAACGCTGCCGGCAAGGCCGTAGGTCATGCCCGAAGGCAAAATGCCGCCGAGGCTGGAGCTGAAGAAATTGTTATTGGCGAAGGGAACGCCGTTGGTGCCAAAGTCACCGCCGGACCGGCTGTGGCTGTGTTCGCCGGAAAGGTTGAACCCGGGATCGTAGCCGGCGTAAGCCGAATACAGTTCGTAGAGCGAAATCTGCGGCACATACCGCACCACCTGCAAGTCGAGATTGTGCTGGAGCGCCTCGGTGAAGCAGTCCTGCAACGACATCACGCGCGTGGTGTTCGTCTGCGCGTTCACCGTGAGCGCGAGGGCGAAAAATAAACTGGCTGCGAAATGTTTCATTGGCCAATCCAGACGCCGCGTTGAGCGGCAAGGTGACTGCTAAATTTTACTGCGCCCGTCTCGCAAAGGTGGCGTTTTTCGCGCTGCGAAAAACCCGTCGCCGAGCGCAGCGTTAGGCGACGGACACGCGAACCGAAATCTCCCACCATAAAGTGCCCGCTGTGCGGGCAAACCAAGTCGCAGCGCGACTTGATCCACCAGCCCAATTATTTTGTCGGCGCGGTTTCGGTGATAGTCGCGTTTTTCTCGAGCAGTTCCAGCACTTTTTCGTGCTGCACCTGCTGGTAGAGTTCGCCCACGGCGTCACGCTTCTGCAAATCCTTGATGAGCGCATCGAGCGGCATCTGATACATCATCGCCAGCGACTGCGCGCGGCGCAAAGCATCCTCCTGCGTGACCTCGATCTTC